>JAQGHP010000566.1 GCA_028288775.1 Phycisphaerales bacterium
ATGCGAATGCTCTCCCCCGATTCGAGCTCGACCTGCATCCCGCAAATCAACGAGGCGGGGTTCAGCTTGACGGGCGCGGGCCGATTCTCCGCGGCAATCGCCAACACGTTCGCGCCCGGGTGCAGGCTCGCTTCAAACCCGTTGAACCGTGCGAGGGTTTTCCAGCTCTCCGCCGTGCCCAGTTGCTTGCCGTTGATGAAGACGGTGCAGGCGTCGTCCGCCGTCGCAACGAGCGCGGCCCGCTTGACCTTCGCCCCTTCGGGAAGCGTGAAGGTTCGGCGGAAGTAGCGCGTAGCGACCGGCGCGTCCTCCGTGGGCTTTCCTTCCGGGAACCAGATCCAGCTCCCCAGCGCCGGTCCCCCGGCAGTGCCCTGCGACCACTCGGCCCATTCAAAATGGGGCGCGAATTTCTGCCACGGGTACGCTTCCAGCAGCTTCTTGCCCAAACTCACCTGGCGCGAGCCGGGAAGGTTCATGGATTCGGTCCAGGGGATGGCTCCGTACGTGCCGCCGTGGGGGGATTTGCCGTAGGGCTTGCCGGGCTCGTTGACCTGCCAGATGCCGTTTGCGCCGTAGGTATGGCCCGCCGTCCCGTGGGCCATCATGACCCAGAAAAACATGCGCGGGTAATCCGCCGGGATGGTGCCCAGAAGCTGCTCGTACGAGCACTCGGCATTGACGACCGGCAACGGCGGCATCACCGCGAACGCGCCGCGCGCCTCCTTCACTGTGGTAGGAAGCGCCTCGAGCTGCCCGTGGGGCGTCTGGAGCATATCGAAGTCGAGAACGGACGGATCCTTAAGCGTCAGCCGGGCGCTCATGGGGGAAATACCGGTGGGATGCGCCGTGATCATGCGTCCGTACGGATTCACCGTGCGCAGGTAGCGGATCACTTCATTCCACCCCTGGGCCTGCTTCTCGCCCTTGAACGGAAAGCCTTCCGTCAAATAGTACGGAAGATTGAACTCGCCCCCGGCACACCACACGACCGGGTATGCCCCCCACCGCGCCGAAATGTACCGCATGTGCTTGCACATTTTATCCTGCCCGAGCCACGGCAGATGATATCCCCACGCCCCGACGACGCAGGGAACGATTCCCTGATCGACCAAGTGCGCGATGCGCTCGTCCGCCCGATCAAAATACTCGGGCCGGATGCGGGAATAATCCTTTTCCCACGGAAACCCCGCCTCGTTCGCCCCACGCGGATCGAACGCGCCCATATCCGGGTACAACCCCGCCACGATCTGAACCACGGTAAAGCCCTTGGCCTTGCGATCCGCCGCCAGTGTCTTAAACCCATCCGGCCAGGGCAGCCGTTCGCACAGTCCCATCCACCATGTATCACCCAACCAGAAAAACGGCGTGCCGTCGGCGTGCTCAAAGTGCCGCTTGTCCGCGGCCACGCGAATGGGCCCGTGGCGGAGAAGCGCGTTGTCGCCGGTGTAGGCGCGAACCTCGACGCTGCCGGTCAACCCATGAAGCCCGGTATCCGTGGCATCAGAACACTCAGTTCGATACGAATAGGTCCCGACTTCGGTCCCCGCGAACCGCACCTTCCACAGATCCCCGCCGTCCCAAAACGCCGGCACCCGCCACTGCCCGCCGGGCTTGCCGGTGAAGAGAACGTCGAGATCGATTTGGTTAAATGGATCGGAGTGGGGCTTGGTCGAATGGAACGAGAGTTCGACCATGACGTTGGCGTCCGTCGTGGCCGAAGGGCCATCGGCTCTCGCCGATGGCGTGAGCAGTAAGAGCACGGCCACGAGCAACGCATACCCGAGTGACAATTTTCCGCGCATCACAAATTCCTCCGTCCAATTTACATGATTACGATGTTTTGCTCTGACTCCCTCTCCCTCGTACTCGGGGGAGAGGGCTGGGGTGAGGGGCCGGACGTAGAGAGTCGCTGATTCGCGAATCGGCGCAACTCGGCGTTCCGCCCCTCACCCTGTCCCTCACCCCGAGTACGGGGGAGAGAGGACCGGAAGCGGGCCTTTGGCCCGACCGGGGCGACACGCCCCGGCTCTGAAAGCATGTAGGGTGGGCGTACTCGCCCACCGATTTACCCCGAAATGGTGGGCTGCTACGCCCAGCCTCAGTGCTCCACAATATTTCAGAGCCGGGGCGTATCGCCCCGGTCCGGCCGAAGGCCCGAAGCGGAGCTTCGCTCCGACCGGGCCGACACGGCCCGGCTCCGAAATTACCCGCCAATAGAGCGGCAGGACCACTACGCGTAACACATCGTCTCTTCGGGCGCTTCCCCTCCCCAGTGGCCACGCAACAGTCCCCAGCGGCGAGACTACCGCGTAACGACGTCTCCCATCTTCACCACTTCAAAATCCGACCCCTTCACGCGCGTGAGTGTGTGCAGGTCGTCGTCATTCCAGCGGGGGTCGGGGGCGCCACTGACGAACCAGTCGCTGCCATTGTCGGCGACGATCATGCCATAAGTTTTCATCGCTTGCAGGATCACCTGGTTGTTTGGGCTGAACTTGGAGATGTCGTAGCCCGCCTTCAGCCGCACGCGCATGCCCATCGGCGGGAGGTTGGGGTCGGTCTTGCTGCTGGCGTAATGCGTGGCGGGGTAGACGTACGCGTGGCGGCTTTTCAAGATCGTGAACCGCAGCGCGTGCTTGATGGCCTTCTGCTCCGCGACTTCGTCGTAGCGGATGAGCCCCGGAAAAATCGGCAGCCCCGCGGCGTCCGCGCTCGTCCAGCCCTTGGGGCGCTGAACGCCGGACTTGTTCAAGTCGAATATCGCGCCGCTGCCGGCTTTCCAGGTGCCGTCGGGCTGGGGGTAGGAGGAGAAAAGCTCGTAGAGCTTCCAGTTGTCGCGGTCGAGGATAAGGACGTGGCGGTCCCCGTCGGCCTTGGGGCCGCCTTCGATCAAGGCATCGGGTGGAACGGGGTAGGGGCCGCGATCCGACTCGTCCTTATATTCAAATCGCACGTTCACCTTTGGCTGACTGCCTGGGACGACCACGTACGGAATGCCCGAAGGCGCGCCGTAGTAGACTGTGCCGAAATCCGGGTGGAGCGGCTTGGCCAGGCCGATCGAGGCGATGAGCTTTTCGGAGTTCGGGTCGATCTCGTCTTTGGAGACGTCTTTGTTCCAGGGGTCGTCCGCGGGGAAAACCTGTCGGCCCTGAAGACTCTTGTTCGCGCCCAGCTCGATTTCCGGCCCGCCGGCTTTGCCGCCGGTTTGTTGGGCGATTGCGACGCCGACGACTAGCGTTACCGCCAGAATTCCGCCCGCGAATAGTCTCCGCCGTGTGGTTCCCGTGTGATGCATGGGTCCTCGCTTTCCTTGTGAATCATACCAGATTAAGAAATGGCGCATCGGGGCGACGGAAATGCAGCTATATCAATAGGAGGGCATCGCAATAGGAGCCGGCCGCGCATGGAGATTACCTGGCAACAGATCGCCGGCCTGTTCATTCTGGCGATTCCCATCGCGTGCGTGGCGCGGACAGTGGTGTTCGAGGAGATCTTCCGCGAGCCGCGGGAATACTGCGTGCGCAAGAGCCAGGCGTGCCGGCGGTTTTTCTCGCGCAAGTTCTTTTACCTGTTCACCTGCGAATACTGCTTCAGCCACTACGTCACGCTCTTTTTCATGTTTCTCGCCGGGTATC
Organism: Phycisphaerales bacterium; assembly: GCA_028288775.1. Taxonomy (GTDB): domain Bacteria; phylum Planctomycetota; class Phycisphaerae; order Tepidisphaerales; family Tepidisphaeraceae; genus RYN-428. The sequence continues at coordinate 3,636 of JAQGHP010000566.1, forward strand.
ACCTCATGTTTAACGACTGGCGGGGATATCTCGTGGGCTTCTTCGCGCTGGTGTTCGTGGCCAACGCCTACCTCAACCTCTACAGCCGTCTGCGCGTGGACATCACGGCGCAGAAGGTTGAAACCAAGGCGAAGGAGAAGGAGATCGAACAGATCGAGAAAGTAGAAAATGGTGCGTCCTCCGCCCACGCGGACGACGGCCGGCGACAATAAGCGCCTTGGCGCAGGAAACGCCCCACCTACTGCGCCAACTCCCCGCGTGATACACTTCTCCCGCAAGCCCGCGCGAGCAAAGATTCCCTGCAATTGGACCCCTTCGCGCAAGGCAGGATGCTAAAATCGGGAGTACGCGGCGGGTGGCCCCCTCCCCAAACCCATAACCAGGCTCGAGCACGGATGCGGCTATCAAAGCGTTGGAATATCGCCCAAGCGGACCCGTTGGCGACTGACTTGGCCACGCGGCTGAAGACTTCGCCGCTTATCGCCCAAATCATGCTCAACCGCGGCGTGCGCGAGTTTCAGGACTGCCAGGATTTTCTTCGCCCCAACCTCAAATGCCTGCATGACCCCGCCGGGATTCCGGGCCTTACCCGCGCCGCCGAGCGCATCGCCAAGGCCGTCCGCGATAAGGAAAAGGTCGTCATCTACGGCGACTACGACGTAGACGGCATCACCGCCACCGCCATCCTCTGGCACGCCATCCGCCACCTCGGCGGCGTCTCCGAGTTCTACATCCCCCACCGCCTCGAGGAAGGCTACGGCCTGAACGCCGAGGCCATCGCCCAAATCTGCGCCGACGGCGCCAAGCTCATCATCACCGTGGACTGCGGCGTCACCGCCATCGGCCCGGCCCAGGTCGCCCGCGAACGCGGGGTGGATTTGATCATTACCGATCATCACGAATGGCATCAAAGCAGGACTGAGGAGAAAGGACTGAGGACTGAGCCGGACACCGCCGCCTCTTCCCCCTCAGTCCTCAGTCCTCAGTCCTCAGTCCTCCTCCCCGACTGCCACACCATCGTCCACCCGCGCCTGCCGCACGACGGCCCGGCGTATGCCAATCCGCACCTCTGCGGGGCCGGCGTGGCGTTTAAGTTAGCGTGGGGGATCGGGCTGGCGATGAGCGGCGCGGCGCGGGTGAACGAGGAATTCCGCAATTTCCTCGTCGAGGCCACGGCACTCGCGGCGCTGGGCACGATCGCGGACGTGGTGCCCCTGAAGGGAGAGAACCGGGTGCTGGCGCATTTCGGGCTCGGCGGGCTGCGGGCCAGCCGATTGGTCGGCATCAAGGCGCTGATCGCCTCCGCGAACCTGACGGGGCAAAACCTCGACAGCTTTCATGTTGGGTTTTTGCTGGCACCGCGATTGAACGCCTGCGGGCGGATGGGGCACGCGGCACTGGCCGTCGAGATGCTCACGCACGCGGATGAGAAGAAGGCGATCGAGATTGGCATCTATCTGGAGGAGCAGAACCGCGCCCGCCAGGCGATTGAGAAGAAGATCCTCGAACAGGCGGTCGCGCAGGTGGCCGACAACAACTTCGCCGCGGACGGCCGGTGCGCGATCGTGCTGGGCGCGGAGGGATGGCACCCGGGCGTGATCGGGATCGTCGCCTCGCGGATCGTCGAGCGCTACGGCCGACCGACGATCATGGTGGGCCTCAACAACGGCCACGGCCAGGGCAGCGGCCGGTCGGTCGCCGGGTTCCATCTGGCACACGCGCTGGCCGCGTGCGGCGAACACCTCGAAGGGCACGGCGGGCACGAAATGGCCGCGGGCCTCAAGCTCGAAACGGCCAAGTTCGAAGACTTCCGCGCCGCGTTCTGCAACCACGCGGGCAAGGTGATAAGCCCGGAGCTTCTCGTCCCGGAGCTCAAGATCGACTCGGTCACGGAAATCAAGCATGTGACCGCGGCGCTCGTGGGTGACCTGACGCGGCTTGGCCCCTTCGGCCACGCCAACCGCCGGCCGCTGCTGGTCTGCCGAAACGTAACGATCAACGCCCCGCCCCGCCGCGTCGGCAAGACCGGCGACCACCTTCAACTCCTCGTCCGACAGGGCGAGCAAATCATGAAATGCATCGCCTTCGGCTTCGGCGACCGCATCGACGACCTGCGGCAAGGAACCGTCGTGGACCTCGCGGTCGAGCCGACGCTCAACGAATTCAACGGCCGGGTGAACGTCGAGTTGGAAGTGAAGGACCTGCAATTCCCGAAGGTTTAGGATTCAGAAATGATCTGAAGGTTCGGCATCGGCTCGAAGTCTTTTCGATTGTTCGTTACCAAAGTCAATTGATGACGCAATGCCGTTGCCGCGACCCACGCGTCGCCATGTGATACGGGGTGCCCTGGGATGCACATCACTTCGGCCCAATTCCAAGCAATTGCATCGTCATAAGGGAGGACGACGTAATTGCGAAGTGTAAGCCGAAGCGAATCAATGCGCTGGCGCCCCCAGCCATTTTTTACTGCCCAGCGATAGAGTTCCGCTACCGTCGAAAATGCGAGGTGCAGACGCTTTCCATTAAGGTGCGGCCGATAAAGGGCGGCGCGGGTATCGCCTTTGAACAGGTAGGAGAACACGTCGGTGTCCACGCGCACCGGGTCCATTACTTATCTCCGCCGGTCCACGGCTCGCGGCGCCACTGTTTTAGCGTCTCATCGAAGCCGTCGAAAGCGTCACTCATGTCCTCCCTACTTTGAAGCTGGTCAAGAGAAGTCGTGGGGGCGACACCCTGAGCAGCGGCGATTTCTTCAAGCGTTCCCGGATTCCAAAAATCATTCGGAGCAGCGGGCGCAGCATCGGGTCTTTCGACCACGATAATTTCAACCGTTTTGCCGACCATCGGCGTCAGTTCCGGCAGGCCGGGGATGGGGGCGTCGATATGTTTGCGGATTCGAACAGGAGTCACGCGGCCTCCTTGATAAACACACTTTAGCACGTCCATCGTACCCGCTGGCTCCTGAGTGGCAAAAGGGCCGGCGCGGAATTCCCTTCCAATAAGTGAGACAATCCAGAGCGCGCCCCGGAAAACTCCCGGCCGGTGGCGTCTTACTGTTGAGCGGATGAGCCGACCACGATGATCGATGCCGCCCAGCTTGCCCAGTGGTTTGAGGCGCATTGTGCGCCGCTGACGCTTTACGCGCGGCAGTGGCTCGACCGGTCGGCGGCGGAGGACGTGGTGCAGGAGGTCTATGTGCGGCTCGCGTCACAGCGAACCGCGCCGCCGAACGTCAAGGCGTGGCTGTTCACTGCCGTGCGGAATGAGGCGATCAGCCAGGGCCGCTCGGCGCATCGGCGACGCAAGCGCGAGCGGAACGTGCCGGGGGCGCGGGAGGAGTGGTTCGAACCCGCCGCGGCGGACTTGCTGGATGGGGCCGCGGCGCGGGAGGCGATGCAATCGCTCCCGGCGGCGCAGCGCGAGGTGATCGTGCTGCGGATCTGGGGGCAGATGACGTTGAAGGAGGCAGCCACCGTCATGGGCTGCCCGGTCTCCACGGTCTACGACCAGTACCGCGCCGGGCTCAAGGCCCTGCGCGAACGGATGAGTGCATCATGCAAGACGAACAAAGAATAAACGACGAAGGCCTCGAAGGGGGCGAACGGGAACTGCGCGATGCGCTGGCTTCATTGCGGCCGACGCGGCCGGGGATCGACGTCACGGGCATCGCCGTCGCCGGGGCGCGGGCGGCGGAGCGCCGGCGCGTCGCATTCTGGCGGTCGGCGGCGGGCGCGCTGGCCGCGTGCCTTGGATTGGTTCTCTGGCTGCATCGGCCGGGGCCGCCCGTGGAGCGGGTGGTCATTGTGAAGGTCCCCGCGTCGAGTCCCGCAGTTAGCAACCCAACCGTGGTTTCCGTAGCGACCCATGACACGTCTGCACCTCTGTCGTTTTTCTCATCGCCCTCGCGAATCGATGAGGCGGAGGCATCGGATGACGCGTATCTCGCCACACGGCAGCGGGTATTGCGGCGGGGGTTGTCGGGATTGCTGCCACCACTGGCTTTAGTGAAGAACATGGACCGCTCCACCGTTTCGCCCGAGCCAAGTCCGACGGCGGGGCCGTTGCTGCAGACGGACTCGCGCGGCCCCATCCCCCGGTTGCTCAAACTCATGGAAAAGGGAGCCCAATTATGATCGCCGCGGCAATCTCCCAACTTCTGCTGGTTCTCGCATCGGCGCAGCTTCCCGCGTCACTCGCCCCCGCGCCCGCTCCGGTGCCCGAGAAGCCTCCGGGCGCACCGCGGGTGGTGGAGCTGAACGTCACGCGTGCCGCACCGCCCGTGCCAGCGCTGAAATACGATTTCGCGCCCAACGTGGCGGCCCTGGTCCCCGGCAACGCCGCACCGATTTATCTGATGGCCGGCGAGTTATTGCCGCGAGATCCGAAGCAAAGGGAACACGTGTCGAACCTGCTCGGTCTTCCGATGGATCAGTTCCCAATTGAGGAAGCCCGCCAGGCGCTGCAGCCGTATCACACCTGCCTGGCGGAAGTGGAACTGGCCGCGGCCAGGGAAGATTGCCGCTGGGACGCGCCACTGCGGACTGAGGGCGTGCGGACCCTGCTGCCCTACCTCAACCCGTGCCGTGAGTTGGCGGACGCGCTCGCCGTGCGGGCGCGGCTGGAAATCGCCGAGAAGCGTTTCGACGACGCGGCCCGGACGATCCGGACCGGCTTTACGATGGTGAATCACCTGCGCAGCGATGGGGTTATCGTGCAGGGGCTGGTGGCGGTGGCGGTGGGGGAGCTGTTTCTCGATCGTGTGCGGGAATTGGAACAGGCACCCGGCGCGCCAAATGTGTACTGGGCGCTGACCGCCTTGCCGCACCCGCTGGTGGACATCCGGCAAAGCCTGCGGCTGGAGCGGGCGGTAATCGGGTTTGAATTCACTGAACTCCGCGGACGCCGGCCCGAAGAGCTAAGCCCCGAAGAATTGACGGCACTCTTCCCGCATATGCAGCGATCGATGGCGGCGTTCTCGCAATCGGTCCCGGCGTACCGACAGGACGGCGCGGCTTTCGATCCGGAATTTCTTACGGCAATGATCAGCGGATACGGCGCAGCCCGGCACTACCTTGCCGCAGCCGGTAAATCGCAGCAGGAAATCGACGCCATGCCCGTGCAGGCCGCGCTGGCAATTTACCTGCTGGAAAGCTACGGGCGATGGTCGGACGAGATCTTCAAATGGTCGGGCCTTCCCTACTGGCAGGCGCGGGCTGGGTACGCGGGCGGGCAGAGCGAGCTGGCCCAGGCCGAACGGCTTGAAGCGAATCCGCTCCTTACCGTCGTTCCGGCGCTGGACCGCGCCGCGTTTAACTTCGCGAAGCCTGATCGGGAGATCGCGCTGGCGCAATGCGTGGAAGCCGTCCGCGCTTACGCCGCTTCGCACGACGGCAAACTGCCGTCCGCGCTGGCCGATCTCACTGACACGCCCGCGCCCATCGACCCAATGACGGGCAAGTCGCTCGAGTACGAGGTGAAAGGCGACACGGCGAGGATTCACGCGGTGCCGTTCCCCAATGCTCCTGCGAATGTGACGCTTGATGTGACGTATGTCGTAAAAGTGCGATGAGGTTCCCATGCGAAAAATCTTGTTCTTGCTTGCCACGACGTTATTAGTGCCCGTGACCGATGCCAGTGCGGCCGAAGCCGATGCGCCGGATTCCGCGGGCGTTGCCGCGGCGGCGGTCGCGCCGTTTGTCGATGGCCAAACGATCCTTGTCGCGCGGCTGGACGCCACGGCTGTGGATTTCGGCGCGGTGGAGGCTTGGGTCAAACAAGCGGCGGGGGCGGAGAGTGTGCGTCTTGACGCGCTGCATGCGGGCATCGGCCGCCTCACCACGGCCCAGGCCGATTTTCAGAAGGCCGGGGGGCGGGCGATCTACGTCGTGGTGAGCTTTGGGGACACGCCCGGCGGGTTGGCGTTTGTCGTCGCGCCGCTGGAAAACGGGGCCGACGCGAAGGCGATCGAGAAGGTGCTCAATACATGGTCACCCGATCCGGCGACCCACGCCGCGACCATCGGCAAGTCCGTCGTCCTTCCGTTCGGCGACGCCCTGGCGCGATTGGAGCATTTCAAGCCCACGCCCCGGCCGGAACTGGCGAAGGCATTCGCCGAGGCCGGGGACGCGCCACTGATGGCGGCGATCATTCCGTCCGAACAAGTCCGGCGGGTGGTGGAGGCGATTTCACCCCGGCTGCCGCCGGACACCGGGGGCGGCCCGGTGACCGTGTTGACGCGCGGGCTGATGACCGGGTCGATCGCGGTGCGGCTGCCGCCGCAACCGGGCGTGCGGGTCGTCATCGATTCACAGGACGCGGACGCGGCCAATGCCTTTGCCGGGCTGATCCGGCTCGGATTTTTGGCCGCGCGCAACCAGCCGCCCCGGGAAACGGGGAATCTCTTCGGCCTCCTGGCGCGCCCGCTCTCGCCGAAGGTCGAAGGCGACCGCGTCGTGCTGGCCCTAGATGACAAGGCGCTGGCCGCACAAGTGCGGCAACTTCACGGTCCTGCACTTCAGGCGACCCGCATATCCGCGCGCGTGCGGTCCACCAACAACATCCGCCAGCTCCTGTTGGCGTGCATCATTTATGCCAACGATCATAAGGGCGAGTTCCCAGACACGCTGGAGACGGCGATGCAGGGCGCCGAATCGCCGCCTGGTGTGTTGGTGAATCCGGTCGAACCCTCCCGAAGGCCCGGCTACGTCTACGTCAAGCCGCCGTCGCTCAAGGATCTGAACAACGCCTCCGGCCGCCTGGTAGTGTACGAGGCGTTTGATAAATGGGACGCCGGCATCAACGTGGGCTTCGCGGATGGGCACACGGAGTTCGTCCAGGAAGAAGCCGTATTCGTGAAGCTGCTGAACGACGCGGGCGCGGCGCACGACAAGAAGTAGATTGTGTCAATCGCGAATCACCCGTTCGCAAGGGGCAACCTTTCCAGGCTCGCACGCCGAGTCACGCACGAACATTTCGGAGGAATTCTCATGAAGCGGAAGATCACCTTGAATTGGCTGACGGGATTGCTTGCGGTAATGGCTTTGCTCGGCGGTGGGGCCGTTCGCGGCGCGCCCGTAGCGGACGCCCGCGGGGACGAGGCCGTCGCGCCGTTCCTCGACGAAAATACGTTTGCGGTCGCGGCCGTGGACATCGACAGGGTGGACATTGCCGCACTCAAGCAATGGGTGCTCGGCGCGATCGGCCAATCCAAGCTCGACGCAAAAGACGCCGCCCGGCTAAAGGATCAATCGAACGAGCCCTTCGACGCGATGAGCCGGTGGGTCGACGGCTTCAAGAAGGCCGGAGGCAAACGGCTGTACGTCGTCGCCAGCCTCTCGGACATTCCGCGCGAGGGGCCGTTCATCATCGTCCCCCTGGAGAAAGGGGCCGCGGCCGAGGGGATCATTGACCTCATGTCGCCCGGAGGACCCAGGAAAAAGGGCGAGCCGCCTCAGTCTTACGGCGTGCAGTCGGTACGCGCGGAAAAGATGGGGGATGTGGTGGTGTTCGGGGCCGACTCGACGCTCCAGCGGCTGAAGGACACCCCCGCCGCCCAACCCCGGCCCGAATTGGCCAAAGCCATGGCCGCCGCGGGGGATGCGCCGGTGCGCGTGGCGCTGATCCCGTCCGATGCCCAGCGGCAGATGTTCGAGGCGATCTCCCCCGAGCTTCCCAAAGACCTGGGCGGCGGCCCGTCGAAGACCGTTTCCCGCGGCGTGCAGTGGGGCGCGATTTGGGCGCAGCTTCCGCCTCAGACGTCGGTGCATCTCGTGATCGAAGGCCAGAACGCGGCCAACGCGAAGGCGTTGCAGGAAGTCGCGAACAACGGCCTTGCCTGGCTCCGCGCACATGGGCAGGATGTGCCGCTGGACGTCGAAGCGCTTTCAAAGCTCGCCGCTCCCAAGGTTGAAGGCAATCGGCTGGTCATCGCACTGGACACGGCCAAAACCGGCGAGCTCGCGTCCGCGGTTTTGGTGCCGAGCCTCGTGCAGGCCCGGCAGTCCGCCGAGCGGATACGCTCGATGAGCAACATCCGCCAGATCGAGCTCGGCACGTTCATGTACGCCAACGAGCACAAGAACGCCTGGCCCGACAAGCTGGAGCAGATCGCGCCCTACATGGGCGGCGAAAAGCCGTTCGCGGCAATGATGACCAACCCCATCCACCCCGAGCAGACCCCCGGCTACACCTACCGAAAGCCCGAAGGCCAGGGCACGCCGCAGACGGTGGTGCTCTATGAAACCTACACCCAATGGCCCGGCGGCATCGCCGTGGGCTTCGCCGACGGCCACGCCGAGTGGATCGCCAGCGAGCAGCAGTTCAAGCGGGCGATGGAGAATAAGTAGGAGTGTGGGACGTGGGACGTAAAAATGAAACGTGAAAACGTGAAACGTGAGAAGGCATTATTTGCCGCATCTTCTCACGTTTCACGTCTTCACGTTTCAGACCCACGTTTCATTTTTACGCTCCACGCTCCACGCCCACGTTCCACCCGCCAAAATTTCCACCCGGACGTCGCGCGTCTATCCCTATAGTCTGGTAGCGGATACATTCTGATCTTTCTTCTCTCGGAAAGGATGCGCACATGTCGCTCAAATCGCTTATTGCCTCGGGTACGAAGGTGTGGCTGGACTCGGTGGAGCCTGAGCTCGTTCGCAAGAACCGGGCGCTGGGTGCGAGCGGCGCTACGTCGAACCCGATCATCATTTCCGACATCATCAAGTCCGGCCATTACGACGAGCAGATCACGAAGCTTGCCGAGCAGGGGCTGGACGATGACGCGATCGCCTGGAAGCTCAACGATCAGCTCGTGAAGGACGCCCAGCAGGTGTTCCTCCCGGTTTGGGAGCAGACCAAGGGGAATGACGGGTATGTCAGCTTCGAGGTTGATCCGCTCCTGGAGGACGTGAGCAACCTGCCGCCTCGTGAGCAGGCGGTGAAGCGGTACGTGGAGCTGGGGAAGAAATGGGCCGCGGGGCACAAGAATCGCATGATCAAGGTGCCGGCCACGGAGCACGGCCTGGCGGCACTGGAAGAACTTGCCGCGGCGGACATCACGCTGAACGTCACGCTGATCTTTTCCGAGCGTCAATATAACGCCGCCCGCGACGCGGTCTGGCGCGGCGCCCAGCGGCGCAAGAGCGGGCTGGCGGGGTTCAAGAGCGTTTACAGCATCTTCGTCTCGCGGGTGGACGTGTACACCGAGAAGAACGTCCCGACCCTCAGCCCCGCGGCACAGGGGCAGGTCGGGATCGTCAACGCCAAGCGCCTGTGGCGGCTGAACCAAGAATTCTGGAAGAATAAGAATCTGCCGTTGCAGCAGGAGATCATCTTCGCCTCGACGGGCACCAAGAAGCCAACCGACCCGCCCGATAAATACGTCGAGGCCCTGGCCGGGAGCGACATCCAGACCAATCCCCCGGCTACGAACGAGGCCGTTGAGAAGTTGAACAAAAACTACACCCGCAAGGTGGACCAGATGCCCCCCGACGCGGTGCTGAAGGAAATCGACGAGAAGGTGGACCCGGCGAAGATGGAAGAAACGCTGATGCGCGAGGGGACGCTCAAGTTCGCCGACCCGCAGAAGGCGCTCTTGAAACAAATCGCCGAAAGGCGGGCGACGCTGGTGGGGGCGGGGAAGTAAAAAGTAGAAACTAAAAAAGAACTGCGGGCCGGCTCGCCTGAACGGAGCTCCGGTCCGGTCGCTCTGCACTTTTACTTTTTACTTTTTACTTTCTACTTTTGACTTCCCATCGCGTATTCCGTGCAAACGGCGCACGCGGCAGGGTTTTCCTTTGACAAGGGGTAACGGCTGCGATAACGTCTGAGCTCGATTCCAATCCTCCTCCGTGCGGGGTAGAGCCGCACGGAGTCCCGCTCGAAGATTTGAGGCAAGAGGGCGAGTCAAACACCATGGATGTCCTCAAGGACGACACTCGCCGAACGCCTCCCCTCGTCAAATTTTCAGCCGCATTCCCGAAGGACGCACCTGTGAACGAACTTCAGGCGGCTGGGGAGTAGAACTCGCGATGGCTCTGCGTCACCGGTCCGCCACGGCCAAGAAGTCTTCTCACTTTTCCAAACATCACCCCAAAGCCCGCGGCATACGCGAGGCCGCCCGCTGGGCGGTCGAAACGCTGGAACCGCGCTACATGCTGACCACGATCGTGGGTGGGAACACGTTCCTCTTCCGCAATCAGGACGGGCACCTCCAGGAGATCAAGGCCTTCGGCAATATCACTGCCGAGATCATTGGGTCCAACGTTGACGGCGGCAACAACGTCGTTCTCGAGGACCTGCCCGGTGTGCTCACGGGGCCGGGCGGCGGCATCATCAACGGCGGGTTGAACATCCTCCCCGGCGCGACGCTCGTCGGCAATATCAACATTTCCGACCCGGGCGGCCCGGCCATTACCGCGCCCCCCTCGTCCATCGCGGTCAACCCCGCGACGGGGCAGATGTTCGGCATCGTCGTCCAGACCATTCCCGCAATGGGCATGGTGCCCGCGAGCAATATCGCGGTGCTGGTCACGATCGATAAAACCACCGGCAACGGCACCGTGGTGGCCGATATTACCGGACAGATTCTGGCGGCAGCCGGCATCGTGCCGGGCACGATGGGGGCGGTGGTCACTTCCGCGCCGGGCGCGGCCTTTAATCCGGCCAACGGGCTGCTCTACTTTACGGGCACCGCAGGCACCGCCCCTACTCCAGGGGGGATGGCGGGCGGCAATGAAAAACTCTTCACGGTCGATGTAAACAACCCCACCGCCTCCGTCGCGGGCATCGGAAACCAGAACCTCGCGGTCAATGCCAGTGCGGTCGAGTTCGGGGGGAACGGGTTGACCGTCTCTTCGGGCATGAACCTTGTCGGCGTCAACCCCAATACGGGCGTGGTCGGAGCCACCGTCGGCACGACGGCCAACGGCCCCATCAGCGGCGTCGCCATGGCCAACGGCAAGACGTTCATCATCACGAATAGCGGCGGCAATAGCGAAGTGTACACCGTTGACCCGGCGTCGGGCCGAACGGTCGACCTGGGCCCGCTCCCCAACGGGAATCTGGGCCAAAACCCCGGCGACCTTACCTACGACCCCACGACCGACACGCTTTATTCCTTCGACTCGGTGACCAACCAGCTCTTTACCGTCTCCCAGGTCAACCGCACCCGCGACCTGTCGATTTTCCAGATCTACATTTCCAGGTCCGACACCACGGGGGAGATTGTCACCGCCCAAATGTCGAGCGACGATCCGGCCAACCCCGGCAACATGATCCCTTACTCGGCCGGCATCGCAGGCAGCCTCCGGGTCATTAACGCCCAGACCGGAAAGCTCAACGTCATCATGTCCCCCGCCGCCACGGGCGACGCCCTGATCGGCGCGCGGACCCGCATCATCGACCCGAAGGTGACGGACGCGGACCTGATTCCCATCATCACCGCCTCGCTCCCCCAAACTTTCGGCTCAGCGCCCTACACCATCGGCCAGACCCTCACCGCAGGCATCGTCAGCGCGCCCGGCACGACGGTCGGAAAGGTGATGATCGGCGGCACGGTCATGGGCCAGGTCCACCTCGCCGGCAGCATCGACACCTTCTACGCCGGCTGGCTCATTACCGGCGGCGCCACCGGCTTGGGGCTGAACGAAATCACGGACATTGGCAATTTCACGGTCGCCGGCGATCTCCGCAACCTCATCACCACCGCCAGCATCGGCACCGACACCGACGCCGCCCTTACTGCGCCCACTTACGTCACCGGCTTCGATATGAACGTGGGAGGAACGCTCGGCCAGGTTCACACCTTCGACTCGCTGATTGGAAACGTAAACGTCAATGCCGACCCCGCGGCCCCCAACATCGGCGGCTTCTACCAGGAAGTGGAAACCCGTGGGGCGATGAACCCCTGGGACGCTGGCATCCTCAGCGGCAGCGCGATCTTCAACAACGACACGTTCCAAACCCCGCAATACGTCGCCGCCCTCCCCGCGACGCAGGGCGCGGCGCCCTCGACCGTGTTCATCACCGGCACACTCCAGGCCGTGACCACCATCGGCGATTACACCGACTTCTACGGCGTCTCGCTCATGGCCGGGCAGACCGTGACGGTGCAGCTCACGCAGTTAATCCTCCCGCCGCTGGTGATCGATGTGGGCGTTTTCGACCCTGACGGCCGCGAGATCGCGACGGACTACAGCAACATCGACATGTCGCAGACGCAGCAGCTCCCGTTCCAATTTACCGCCGACCGCCCGGGGGTCTACCGTTTTGCCGTGGGAGAGACGGGCAACGGCACGTTCAACCCGGCCGGCACCATCCTTGGCCACGTCGGCATCGTCCCCTACGACCTGACGATTCAGGGCGTGGGTAACCTGCCGGTGGGCGCGGTCGCGGCGGCCAACAACATCTTCGACAACGTCAGTCTCTCAAATCCCCAGACGGGCTTTAGTGTTCTGCATGGCGATTTCGGGGCATTGACGGCCGGCGGGAAAATCATGTCCTTTAACACCAACAACACGTTGGTCGTTCCCGACGGCAACCTCCGCGATATCGACGCCTCGTCGTTGGGGACTGGGACCTTGGCTAACAACATCCTCAGTTTCGGGGCCGATCCGGAAATCCAGGTGCCCAACGGGAGCGTTGGCCTTGTCAGCGCGACGGGTACTGGCCCCGCCGATCTTCTTTTCTTCAATGATCCGCCGATTACCCCGCCCGCCATTGGAGGCGACTATCAGGTTGTCAGCGGGGCCGCCCAGTTCGCCGCCGACCTCATCGCGAATCAGAACATCGGCACGATCCGCATGGGCCAGATGACGCTACCCGTCCCCAGCCAGTTCCGAGCCGGATTCAATAACCTATACGGCCACGCCTTCATTGACCTCGTTGACTGTGCCGGCGACTTGGGCACCTTGGGCGCAGGGGGTCCCGCCATTTCCACCGGCGTCGGGGGCGATTTCCGCTACATGAAGGTCGGAGGAACGATCTGGCGCGACCCGTTCTTCGGGGGCGGGCAGCCGGAACCGACCGTCTTCAGCCCCGGCGTTGGGGCAACCATCATCGACGACTCGGGCTCCGTCGTGAACCTGGTCCCCAACCAAGTGGAGGCCAACCCCCTCTTTAATGCGACCATCACCGATCCCAATGACCCCCGTTCCGTTCAGACTTTACCCGCCGGACAGATCACCGTTACCACGTACGGCATCGAAGGCGCGATCGGCAGCAATAGCGGCGGCAGCGCCATCGTTGACGTCACCTCCACCGGCGACCTCACCGTCACCGCCACCGGCGACGTGCCCGGCGAATCCGCCGAAATCGGGCGGATCCAAATTGAAGGCACCGGGACCGCGGTCATCGACACGACCGCTGTCACTCCCGCCTTGATCGGCAACGCGACGGGGATCATCATCCCCGCCAAAAAGAACACGCAGCCGACGACGACCACCACGACCACGACGGGTGGCACCACGACAGGCGGCACCACGACCGGAGGGACCACGACGGGTGCGGCGGTGACGCCCACCCCCCCGTCCATCGCCGGCGCATCAACCGTCGCGGGGCTCACGATGGCGACCACCGGATCGGCCCTCTTTCTGAACATCGGCGGGTCCATCCCGGTTGACGTGCTCAACATCGTCGTCACCGCCGCGGACGGCGTCACGTTCGGCAACGCCACGCAGATCACCAACACGACCGGCGGAGAACTGGTGAGCATCCTTTCCGGGTCCATCGGTCAGCTCGTCACCAGCGGCACCCTCGGACTGGCCAAGCGCCACACCGCCGCCGCCGTGAACCCGCAGCAGGTCCTCGAAGCCGGCGATACCCTGGGGGCCGGCCTCCGCGCCGTCGATCCCGTCAAGACCACCGCCTACGGGAACTTGTACCCGTTCCTCGACCAGACCATTGGCGTCGAGATCATGCACGGGAACATCTTTAACGTGCAGGGAAGCTCGCTGGGCAACTTCCTCGTCGCCGGGGGCAGCATCGGGAACATGACCGCCACTTCCACCGGCTCCCTCTTCGGCATCGCCGCGCCCATCGCCATCTATGATTTCAGCATGACGAGTCAGGGCACCGGGCATGCCATGCTCGGAGTCATGGCACTCGCCAACGCCGGCCGCCTCCTCAACCTCAACATCGGACAAGGCGGCATCGGGCCCAGTGGCAGCGGTAACCTTAGTTTCGCGGGAGTCTATACCGATAACCAGATCGGCAATGTGATCGGCCATGGCGACGTGCGCGGCACCATCGACAGCGCCAGCGGGATCGATTCCATCAAGCTCACGGGCGGGTCGTTTATCGACACGCACATCGGCCAATATCAACGCCAGGCCGACACCCGCGAAATCGCTCCGTTCGTTATGATTCCTTCCTACTCGACGCCACTCGACGCGCCCCGGCTCGATATCGGGACGATCAGCACCTCCGGCGGAGGCGGCATCATCGGCGCGGAGATCGTCGCCGACCACATCGGCATCATCCAGGTCATCGGCGGCTTCGGCATCTTCGATACCTCAATCCTCGTCCAGGCTGACGGCACGCTCGGCACCCTCCGCGCCGACGGGTACGGCATCCGTCAAACCCAGTACAACGGCGGGGCCAACCTCGGCGCCCTCATCGCCTCGGGCAACGGAACCAACGTCAGCACCCAAACCTTCTCGGCCAGCGTCCGGCAAAGTGAAATCCATACGTTCGACCCGTTCACCGGCTTCATGCCTAACCGGCTGACCGACATCAATATTTCCACCGGCGCCACCGCCCTGACCCCCCAGATCCCGGGCTTCAACGGGGGCGGCACCGACACCGGCGTCATCGAAGACTTCATCGGCGTCGGCAGCCGCGACCTGGGCACCGTCAGCGCCTACCAGATCCGCGCTACCGACCCCGTGCTCTTGCCGACGATGCTCGACTTTGCCAACACCATTGGGACGATCAAGACGCTCAGCACGATTGACGGACTTTCCATCGTCACCGGCCGCGTGACCAACTTTAACCCCGGGTCGGACGTCTCCCATCTCGACATGCGCATCTCCGGCCGCATCAACAAGATCAACATCAAGGGCAGCCTGCTGGGCAACTCTTCGATCTCCGCCATGGGCCCCAACGGAAACATCGGGAGCATCATCATCGCCCACAGCCTCGTCGGCTCCATTACCGCGACTCGCAAGATCGGCACCGTCACCATCGGCCAAAACCTCGCCGGTGCGATGACCGCAAGGTCCCTTTCCTCGCTCAAGATCAAGGGAAGCATCTCCGGCGGAAATCTCGACATCCTGGGCAACGTTGGCACCCTCCAGACCGGCGGGGACTTGGGCCTCTCCGGCGAAACCCTCACGATCCACGGCGCGATCTCCACGATCAAAGTGGGCGGAAACATAAACTGCAACATCGTCGTCCAGGGCAAGCTCGGGACCCTGCAATCCGGCGGCTCGATCGTCACCGGAAGCGCGACCAACGTCACCGGCGTGCTGACCACCCTCAAAGTCAACGGCGACGTCCAATCCGGCTCCAGCGTCACCGCCTCACGCATCAAGAAAAAGATCGTCAAGGGCCTGATTCAGGGAACGATTACTCCCTGATCGCTCGCCCCGATTTTGTCTGACTAACCAATACAAAGGGCGGCCCGTCGAGGGCCGCCCTTTGTATTGGTAGTCCGGAGGGCAGAATGCGGAGTGCGGAGTGCGGAGTGGTGCTATACGCCGGGTACGAGCTGAAAGCGAGGCCCCGGATTCTTCGCGCCGATTGCCAATCGATCCGGGGCCTC
>JAQGHP010000636.1 GCA_028288775.1 Phycisphaerales bacterium
GCCATCGAGCGCGCGGCCGGGCCGTTGCGCTTTGCCGGTGGCAGCGGAGGCGTCCGCGACCACGCCTTCCAATACCGCGATGTACTCAAGAAACCGCTTGCGCCCGTCCGGCGTGAGTTGCACCAGCGTCTGCGGTCGGTTGTTCTTGAACCCTTTGAGAATCTCGACCAGCCCCGCTTCCTGCAATACCTGAAGCTGACGGCTCAAGTTGCCGTCGGTGAGGCTGCATAAGGATTTGAGGTCGTTGAAGACCACGCCGCCGGTCTGTGCGGCCAGCGACGAAAGAATGCTCAGGCGGGCGCGTTCGTGGAGCACGCGCTGCAGGCCGTCGTAGGCGTAGCGGCCCGCGTCGCGGGCACGCTCCTCGCGCGTGCGTGCGATCCTCCCCCCGGGCTTTCCCTCTCCTTTACTCACCATGACGTCGCTCCAGGTTCCAATATAAAACAAACGCGGCGAAGAACTGTCCGACGCCGAAACACAAGGCCATCTCCCACGGCCAAATCCCCTGCTGGCCCGACGCGATCACGATGCATATCAGCCCGCTCAGCAAGTACCACGCCGCCACCAAAGTGGTGCCCCTCGGGAGCACCCGCCGGGAGGCGAAAATTCCCATCGCAAAGAGCACCGCCCACAGCCCCGGCATCATCCAGAAGCTGCCCCAGGCGAAGTGGAGCATGACGTATGTCAGCAATCCCCCCGCCACCAGGCACGGCACGAACTGCTCGACGGCGATCTGCGTCATCTCCCGCTGAAGACTCGAATCGGACTTATAGCACCGGACGATCATCTCCGTCGCCACGACGGCGAGGCTCACCCCCGCCGCGATGAGCCAGAGCATGAGGTAGGCATCGATGTTGCCCCTGGGCAGCCAGAACTTCTGAATCACGCAGGCGGCGACCGCGACGCACCCGGAGAATGCGGTGGTTGCCGAGCGGTAGCCGCGAAAGATTTCGCCCCGCGCCATCTGCCGGCGGATTTCAGAGATCTGTGACAATGCTTCGTTGAGTTCCATTGTCCACTCCCCAAGGCGAGCGCCCCGGTAAGGATCAACCCTCGGTCCGACTGACTTACGGAAACCTCGCGGACAACTACACGTGCGACGTTACGCACGATCATGGTATGGTGAAGGGTTGCGACTGTCCACGGATATAGCCTGCTCGGACGTCTACCGAATCTGAAGTCGGCGGTATAGGGAGCGCCGTCCGGCCGATCGAACACTTTCCTCTCTCGCAAATCAACTTCGCCCGAGGCAGACTACTTGCAATGAACCTGAGGATAAGAAGGAATTCCGCGTCCGCTGTTCTGCACACGATCGTTGCCGCGTTCATTGCCAGCTTCGCGTGCGGGTGCGTGGGTAATGCCTTGGTCCTTGGCTCGAACCACGAAAAGATCGACCCGGGCAAGGCACAGCGGCGGATCGTTCACGCGGACGGGCGTGCGGTGGAATGCTGGGTCGCCCGGTCTCCGGGAGCGACGGAGCCCGGCCAGCCGCCAGCGGCGTTCGTGCTCGTCTTCATCGGCAAGGGAGACCGGGCCGACCGGTGGATCTCGGCGATGGCCGCAACGTGGGGCGCAAAGCCGGTGGAACTGTGGGGGATGAATTACCCCGGTTCCGGTGGTACCGATGGCCCGACGGAACTCGTCCGCGTTACGCCGGATGCTTTGGCTACCTATGACGCGGTCCGACGCATCGCGGGGCACCGGCCGATCTTCGTCCAGGCGGGTAGCTTCGGCACGACCGCGGGTTTGGCGGTTGCCGCCCGGCGACCTGTTGCCGGGCTCATCCTGCAAAACCCGCCCCCACTACGGGAGCTGCTTCTCGGCTATTACGGTTGGTGGAACCTCTGGCTGCTGGCCGGCCCCACGTCCCAGCAAATCCCGCCCGAACTCGATTCCATCGCCAATGCTGCGAACGTCCATTCGCCTGCCATCTTCATCCTTGCAGGCAATGACGTGGTCATCCCACCCTACTACCACGAGCTGGTGGTCTCGGCGTACGCCGGCCCCAAACGACGCATCGACATTCCCGGCGGAGGCCACGACGGTGGGCTCACCCGCGAAGCCGCGGCTGAACTTGCGAAGGGGATCGACTGGCTCTGGAAAGGAGCGGGATTGCATTGAAATCCGGGCCATTGAATGTCAGTGTGATCCATGCCACAATGGCCGCGGGCACGCAGGGGCTGTTTGTCGCGTCCGGCGACTAGACGGCAGCTCCGTTATTCAATGCGAATATCTGAATCTCCACCCCGCCGGTCCGCGGCTCCCTGGGTCGCGGCCGTTGTGTGCGTTGCGTTGCTTACCTTGCTCGCGGGTTTGTTCGTCGACGCCCGCCATCGCATCGACAAGAACGACACCGGCGCATTCAGCACATATCAGGAGGCGGCCCGCGACCTGCGCGACGGGCGCGATCCGTACGCGGGGCACGTCGGCACGTATTCGTACGTCTACCCGCCGCTCTATGCACTGCTCTGCCGGCCGCTGGCGGCGCTGCCGCTCATCACGGCCGCACACGCCATGCTCCTCGTAAACACCGCCTTCGTTCTGGCGGCGCTGCTGCTCACGTCGCGGTCCGTGCTCGAGCGGCTGGCGATTCCCGCCAGCGCGCTGAACGTCGTGGGCGTCGCCTTCTCGGCGGCCTTGATCGCGGCGGTGCCGATCCACAACGAGCTGCGGGGAATGGAGACCAATGCCCTCCTGCTCCTGAGTTTTACTCTCGGTTTGTACTGGCTCGACCGGCGGCCGGGGCGAGCGGGGTTTGCGCTCGCCGTGGCGATCAACATCAAGTATCTGCCCATCCTGGCCATCCCTTACATGCTCCTGCGCCGCCGATGGGCGGCCGCGGCGGCTACGGCCCTTTGGTCGGCGGCGCTCGCGCTCCTGCCGGCGCTGTTCATCGGCTGGACGACGAACCTCCGCTACCTGCGGATGGCCGTGGGTGGACTGGGAAATTTGGCCGGCGCGGGATCGGCGGCCGGGGCGGCGCACGTCAACCAGGCAAGCGTGTCGTCGAGCATCTCCATCACCAGCACCTTCGCCCGCCTGGCGGAGGCATTGGGATGGCCTTCGAGGTCGGGCCTCGCCCTCGGCGCCGCGGCGGCCGCGTGCTGCGGGTTGATGGCCGTCGTTGCGTATCGCCACCGGCGATTGCCCCTTCTCCTCTGGCCCGCGGCACGCGCGCAAACCGCTTCCCCTTTTCAATCGCTGGTGGCCATCGAATGGGCCGGACTCGTGACGGGCATTTTGGCGTTCAGCCCCAATACTCAGAATCGGAATCTCGTGCTCGCCGTGATCCCCGCGGTGCTCGCGGTCGTGCTCGCCCGATTTCCCCGCGCCGGGATATCCCCCCGGCCGGTGGTGATTGCCGTCATCACAATGCTCGTGGCGCTGATCCTGCCCATAGCGGCCATGGGTCACGAAAACACCGGCATCTGGCAGCACAGCGGAATGCCCTGCTGGTGCCTCCTGGCAGCGTACGCGGTCCTGCTGAACATCGGCCTCAATACCTGCCTGATTCGAGTCGATGGACCCCCCGCCGACTTGAAAGCCGGCGGCGTTTTCGGCCCGCCCTCTACCGCACAGCCCATCCTGCCACTGCTCCCTCCACTCCCGTTACCCGGTGCGCGGTTAACAGCCCACCACTGAATAGCCGATAAAGAAACACAGGCGTCCGTTGCAACGGCTTCGGGCGCGCCGCAGGACGGGCGATCGCGGGGCGTTTCGCCGTCAAGAGCTTGTGGCTTGTGTATCCGTGGGCTGACCCGCCGGGATTCTATTGGACACCTCGATGCAACCCAAAACGGTCACGGCCGCGGGGCCCGCGGCCAATGCCATGCGCCCGCGCCGCATGCTGCTTGCGACGCTGGTCGTGGCGGTGATCGTGGTCGGGCACGCGTTCTCGATCGCCACGCAACACCCTCACTGGCCGTTCCACGACTACACGATGTATTCGGCGCTCTCCGAGGAGCCGCGTTACGACCGCCTGCAGATCAGGGCAGTTACCGCGGACGGCCGGGAGATTCCCTTTGCCAATCAGGCGTCGATCGCCCCGATTCCCCTCTACCACCTGCGGATGGGCTTCATGTGGGTGGACATGTACAAGAAGGGCCGCGAGGACGCGATGGACGCCCTCTGCCGCGACACCCTCCGCCGCTACGAAGACCGGCGGCTGGCCGGCCTGCACTCGGGACCGCCCCTTACTAAATTGCGACTCTATCAATTGCACTGGGAGCCGATGGACGCCCAGGCCCGCGACGTCGCAACGCCGACGACCGTGACGCTGCGCTTCGAGAGCGGCGATTCCCGCCGGGCTGCGGCAGATCACGCGCCCGGGCAAATGTCGAGCGTGGACGAGGGGGAGGTTTGGCCATGAACCTAGAGACCCGCTGGAAGCGCTATTGGTTCACCCCGGAAGCGCCGCAAAACCTGGGCGCGTGCCGCATCGCCTTCTACGCGATGATGCTGTGGCTCTACGGCGCGGTTCCGCTGGGCGACTGGGGCGACTTGTCCCCCGCTTCGAGTTTCTGGAAGCCGCTCTGGCCGTTCCAGGTGCTGCACCTGCCGGTGGCGCACGCCGGGCTCCTGACGTGCATGTCGGCGATTTGGAAAATCTCTCTCATCACCGCCTGTATCGGGCTCTTCACGAGGGCGAGTACGATCGTCGCATTCGGCCTGGGCGCTTATTTTCTGGCGCTGCAGTCGAGCTACCTGCGGGCGGAATCGGCTCCGATGATGCTCACTCCCGCGCTGGCGGTGATGGCCTTCTCCTACTGCGGCGACGCCTGCTCGCTCGATGCGCTATTCCGCGCCCGCCGGGGCAAAGCGCCCGCCCCCGCCAGCGGCGAATACCGCTGGCCCGTGCGCGCGATGTGGGTGATGCTGTCGATCGTCTTCTTCGCCGCCGGCTTCGCCAAGCTGCACCACAGCGGCGTCCGCTGGGCGACGGGCAACGGTTTTGCGATCTTGCTGATGCAGCGCTTTTACGACCCCCACCCGCCGCTGGTGAACTGGGGTTTGTTCGTCGCGACGCACCCAATCCTCGCGAAGCTGTCGGCCGCCGGCGCATTGTTTACCGAAACATGTTTTCCGCTGGTCCTGTTCAGCCGCCGTGCCCGTCAGATCTTTCCGCCGATGGGCTTTGGCATGCAGTGCGGGATCGGGCTATTGATGAGCGTGTGGTTCGTCCACTTCTTTCCGATCTACGTCTTCTTCATCCCCTGGGGCGATGTGCTGGCCCACTTCCGTCGCGCTCGGGCCGCATCAATACCAGCTTTCACATTTTCATCGCGTCTTGACGTCTCCGCCGCCCCCCTCTAGCCTCCCCCTGCCTGCACAATGTTCCACAATGTGCGGACCATGGAGAGTGATGGGTGCCTGGTGGCCCCCGCGGTCTTCAAAACCGCCGTCGCCCCGCTTTGCGGGGCGAGGTAAGTTCGATTCCTACCCTCTCCGATCAACCAATCGCGCGACAGACTTTGCAGGAAAAGAGAAGCCACGCAGTCTCGTTGCGTGGCTTCCCCCACATCGAAGTATTTTTCGCCAAAGCACAAGCGAATCAGGCCCGGCGACGGCGAAGGGCGAGGAGTCCGCCCAGGGCCAAGACCCCCAAGCTTGACGGCTCAGGAAATCCGATCGCAAACGTCGTCGTGCGGAACCCCACGCCAGTGTATGCGTTAGTGGGATTAGCGTTGCCGTCAGTTTGAGTATCAAGATCGTAGACGATGTTTCGCGTAGTGGTGTATCCACCGTTAATCGGGTCGATTGCGCCGAGGCTGAAGGTCGTCCTACCCAGACCGACCTCCACGCTGAACGTGCCCAGGAAGACGGCGTTGCCAATCGCAACGCTTGGGCCGCCGTTGCCTACTTCGATGCCCGGTGCGCCAAGTACACCGTTAATGTTGCCGCCCAACTGGCCGGAGTCGCCGGCCGCGTCGACGAAATTCTCTATCGGGCCGTTGAAGATAGTGAAGTCCGCCGTATCTGCATTCGCGGCCGTCAGCTTCGAGGCCGAACCCGGAATATCGGCCGACAATTGATTCACCGCGACACCAAATTGCGCAAGCCCGCCATCAGTCGCGAGGAACGAGCCGCCGGTGGTCTGTTCCTGCAAATAAATGTTCACAGAGATGACATCCCCAGGATTGCCACCGTACTGCTGCTGTTGAGCGATGTACGAATACACCGTCGAACCGCTGGCCTGCTGGCCGCACAGCAATCCCAACCCGGCGATCACCGAGAAAACCGCTATTTTTGTCCTCTGATTCTCCATAGCCCATCTCTCCATTCTGCCAGTTTACTTTTCTGCCCCTTCTTCGTCGGGAGCCCTCCCCGGCGACCATTTCGCCGGGGAGGCTCCAAACGCGTTGCAGAACTTACAGCCCCGGTACGTAGACGAACCCGGCAAACGGGAACCGGTTGGAGAACTGGCCGAAGTCGGCGTTGCTGATCTTCGACGCCGTGGCCGTGCTGTAGTTGCCGTTGAAGTGGAAGTACGGCACGTACCCGGTCTGGCCGATGGTGAGGCCGAACG
>JAQGHP010000696.1 GCA_028288775.1 Phycisphaerales bacterium
GAACGTGATGGCCGCGGGGCTGAGCCTGCGATCCGCGCTCGGGATACTGGTGTTAATCGTGGGACTGGGCCTGTCGGTGCAGGTGATCCGCACGTCGGTGCTGGATTCGATGCTGGACGTGTGGAAAGGCTGGACGACGCCCGCCGAGCGGGTGTTGCAATAGGGATATGGCAGAAGACATCGGCGACAAAACCGAAGCACCCACGCCGCGCCGCCGCGAGGAGGCGCGCGAACAGGGGAACATCGCCCGCAGCCAGGACCTCACCGCGGCCGTGCTCCTGGTGTCGATGCTGCTTTTGCTCAAGGCGACGGGCCCGCGCTTGATCAGCACCATGCAGGCACTGGTGGCACGGATGCTCGGGGCTGCGTCGCTGTCCGATTTGGACGGCGTCCACGCCCTGGAAGAAATGGGATGGGCACTGGAGAAGGTCGGCATCGCCATGGCCCCGCTGCTGGCCGGGGTGATGGTCGTCGCGGTGCTTGCGAACGTGGCGCAAGTCGGTTTTCACATGAACCTCGAGCGTATGCAGCCCAACCTCGCCGCCCTCAACCCCCTCAAGGGCATCGGCAAGATTTTCGGCGGGGGGCGGCCGGTGCAGATGCTGCTGAGCATCGTGAAGCTCGTCCTCCTGGCGCTGGTCGCCTGGTCGGCGGTACACAACCGCATCGTGGAGATCGTCACCGCGCAGCAACTGGGGTTCGGCCAGATATTCCAGCTCGGGGCGGCGGTGGTCTACGCGATCGCCATGCGCCTGGGCATCGCGCTGCTTATCCTCGCGATCATCGAATACGCCTACCAGAAATGGCGCATCGAGCAGGACCTGAAAATGACCAAGCAGGAGGTCAAGGAAGAAATGCGGCGGATGGACGGCGACCCCAAGATCAAGCAGCGCCGCCGGCAGATCGCCCTGCAACAGCTTAAGCAGAAGCTCCAAAAGGACGTGCCGACCGCGGACGTGGTGGTCACCAACCCCACCGAATTCGCCGTCGCCATTAAGTACGACGCGACCACCATGCACGCGCCGCGGGTCATCGCCAAAGGCCAGGGCCCCATCGCCCAGCGCATCCGCGAGCTGGCCGTCGCCCACGGCGTTCCGATCCTCGAGCGCAAGCCCCTGGCCCGCGCGCTCTACAAACTGGTCAACGTCGGCCAGGAAGTCCCCGAACAGTTTTACTCGGCCATCGCCGAGATTTTGGCGTACGTGTACGAACTCAGTGGCAAACTGCGGCAACGTCAGACCGCATAGGAAAGGACTGAGGACTGAGGACTGAGGACTGAGCGGAACAGGCACGAGCCTGCATTGACTCAGCATTCAGCACCCAGCACCCAGCACTCGATTTGGCAACGGCTGCTTCCAATCCGATCTTCGCAAAGGTTCATGCGAACCGCGGGCTCTTGTTCCCCGTGGCTCTCATTTGCCTGTTGCTGGTGATCCTCATTCCGCTGCCGCCGACGGTGTTGGACTTGCTGTTGATATGTAACATCACGCTGTCGGTGATCGTGCTGGTCACGACGGTTTACGTGCAAAGCCCGCTGGAATTCGCGGTTTTCCCGTCATTGCTGCTGGCGATCACGCTTTTCCGGCTGGTCTTGAACGTCGCCACCACGCGGCTGATTCTCACCGCCGATGGAAACACCGACAGCGCCCTGCACGCCGCGGGCGATGTCATTAATACGTTCAGCGAGTTCGTCACCCACGGGTCGCTCGCCGTCGGCATCATTATTTTCCTCATCATCTTCATCATCCAGTTCGTGGTCATCACCAAGGGCTCGGGGCGCATTTCAGAAGTCGCCGCGCGCTTCACGTTGGACGCCATGCCCGGCAAGCAGATGGCCATTGACGCCGACTTGAACTCCGGCACCATCACCGAACCCCAGGCCCGCGAACGCCGCGAGAACATCAGCCGCGAGGCGGATTTCTACGGGGCGATGGACGGTGCCTGCAAATTCGTCCGCGGCGACGCCATCGCTGGGATCATCGTCACCGTCATCAACATCGTCGGCGGGCTTTACATCGGCCTGGCCGAGCGGCATTGGGATCTCATGCCGTGCCTGGCGCTCTACACGAAACTGACGATCGGCGACGGGCTGGTGAGCCAGTTGCCGGCGTTCGTCACGTCGCTGGGCGCGGGTTTGATTGTCACGCGAAGCAGCAGCCGCAAGAACATGGGCGAGGAAATGCTCGGCCAGCTCTTCGCCAAGCCGCGCGCGATGATCGTCGCCGCGGGGTTTTTGCTGCTGCTCATGGTCACTGGCCTGCCCAAGGGGCCGCTATTCATCATGGGCTCCTGCTGCGGCGGGCTGGCGTGGGTCATGAGCCGCAACGAGCAAAAGGCAACCGTCGCCGCTGCCGCCCGGGAGCGCGACAAGGTTACGAAGAAGGAGCCGGAGAAGGTCGAAAAACTCCTCGACGTGGACACGATGGAGCTGGAAGTCGGGTACGGCCTGGTGAAGCTCGTGGACGCCGCCCGCGGCGGCGACTTGCTCGAACGCATCAGCCTCATCCGACGGCAGATCGCCATCGACCTGGGCATCATCGTCCCGCCCGTGCGCATCCGCGACAACATGCAACTGGCCGCCAACGACTACTCCATCAAGATCAAAGGCCAAGCCATCGCCCGCGGCGTCACGTACCCCGAGCAGTTCCTCGCGATGGACAACGGCGCAACGTCGGGCCCCATCGCCGGCGGCACGCTCACCACCGAGCCGGCCTTTGGCCTTCCCGCATACTGGATCACCGAGCCTGAACGCGCCGGCGCGGAGATGATGAATTACACCGTGGTCGAAGCGTCGGCCGTTCTGGCGACGCACCTCACGGAGGTCATCAAGTCGCACGCCCACGAACTGCTCACACGGCAAGAGGTGAAGAACCTCCTGGACAACCTCAAGATCCGTGTGCCGGCCCTTGTCGAGGAAGTCATCCCGACGCAGGTGAAGCCCGGCGAGCTGCAAAAGGTCATGCAGAATCTGCTCCGCGAGCGCGTGCCCGTCCGCGACCTGGAGGGGATTCTCGAAACGCTGGGAGACTACGCCTCCCGCACCAAAGACCTGGACGTGCTTACCGAATATGTGC
This sequence comes from Phycisphaerales bacterium, assembly GCA_028288775.1. Lineage (GTDB taxonomy): Bacteria > Planctomycetota > Phycisphaerae > Tepidisphaerales > Tepidisphaeraceae > RYN-428. The sequence goes on from JAQGHP010000696.1 coordinate 3,075, forward strand.
GGAACACACTCGCGCGGGCGATCTGCAAACAGTATGTGGACGATCGCGACCGGCTCTGGTGCGTCACGCTCGACCCGGCGCTGGAGGAACTGATCAACGGGCATCTGGAACGAAACGAGCGCGGGACGACGAACACGATGCCGCCGCAAACGGCACAGACAATCGTGCAGCAAGTGTCGGCGAAGGTTGCGGAGTTGACGCAGACGGGGCGGTCGGCGGTGCTGCTGTGCAGCCCGCAGATTCGCTCGCCGTTGCGGCGGATGATCGAGGCGAGCCTGCCCCAGGTCGCCGTGCTGGCTTACAACGAAATTGTGGCCGAAGTTGTTGTGGAGGCCGTGGCGATGGTCGGGTTGAACGGATAGGTCTATGAACCTGAAAACTTTCAAAGCGCCGACGATGGGCGAGGCCCTCACGCAAGTGAAAAGCGTGATGGGCTCCGATGCCATCATCCTGCACACGCGCACGATCCAGACGCGCCGGTGGCTG
>JAQGHP010000709.1 GCA_028288775.1 Phycisphaerales bacterium
CGCCTCCTTTTCCGGTCTATTCCGTCCCCTCCCTCGGGATCTGAAAGAAAGAAGTTTACTACAGAATGCGATTTGAAGACCTGCGGCTCGCCGAGCCGATCGCCCGCGCTGTTGCCGCCGAAGGCTACACCACCCCCACCCCCATTCAGGCGCAGGCGATCCCTCACGTGCTGACCGGGGGCGACCTTTTGGGCTGCGCCCAGACCGGCACCGGTAAGACCGCCGCGTTCGCTTTGCCAATCCTGCACCGGTTGATCTCCAACACGAGCGCCGGCGAACACCCCGTTCGTAGCGGCGTGCGCTGCCTCGTGCTCGCGCCCACCCGCGAACTGGCCGTCCAGATCGCCGAGAGCTTCCGTACCTACGGCAAAAACACCGGCCTGCGCTACGCCACCGTTTTCGGCGGGGTCAGCCAGCACTCTCAGGTGCAAAACCTTCGCTCCGGGATGGACGTGGTCATCGCCACGCCCGGCCGCCTGCTCGACCTCATCAACCAGCGGCACATCGACCTGCGCCACGTCGAGATCTTCGTCCTTGACGAAGCCGACCGCATGCTGGACATGGGCTTCATCGCCGACATTCGGCGGATCATCCCCAAGCTGCCCCCCCGCCGGCAGAATCTGCTCTTCTCCGCGACCATGCCCCAGGACATCCGCGAGCTGGCCAACACCATCCTCCGCAACCCGACGACCGTGCAGGTCGCCCCGGTTTCCGCGGCCGCCGAGAACATCGAGCAGTCCGTCTACTTCGTCGACAAAAACCGCAAGCCGCACTTGCTCAAGCACCTGCTCAGCCACATCGCCACCGGCCGCACGCTGGTCTTCACCCGCACCAAGCACGGGGCCGACCGCGTCGCCCGCCAGCTCTGCAAGGACGGCATCCGCGCCGAAGCCATCCACGGCAACAAGGCCCAAAACGCCCGCCAACGCGCCCTGGCCAACTTCAAGTCCGACAAGCCGCCCGTGCTGGTGGCGACGGACTTGGCCTCGCGTGGCATCGACGTGGACGACATCGCCCATGTGGTGAATTACGACCTGCCCAACGTCCCCGAGACGTACGTTCACAGAATCGGCCGCACCGGCCGGGCCGGCGCAACCGGTGAAGCCGTTTCCTTCTGCGACGGAGAAGAGCGATCGTACCTGCGGGCCATTGAGCGCCTGACGCGCAAGGGTATCCGTGTCGTCACCGACAACCCCATGGCCTCCGGCCCATTGCGGGAATCCGGGCGTCCGCGTGAATTCGGCACGTCGCACGAGCCCGCCCCCTCCCGCGAGCACGCCCCTTCCCGGCGTTCCTCGCGTCACGAAGAATCCCGCCCCGCCGCCCCGCGCTCGCATGCGGGGGCGCACCCCCGAGCCGCACAACACGCCCCCCGCCGGGAAGGCACGGCTTCGCATCGCGACGGCGCAACGTCGCACCCCAAGGCCGGCGGGCACCGCCACGCCGAGGCTCCAAAAAGGCAGCACGCCTCCCCCGCGCATCGCGATGCCGGCGCGTCGCATCGCCAATCCGGCCCAGCGCAACATCGCCCGGCCGCCGCTGCGAAGCATTCGTCGCCGGCCCCGCAACATCGCTCCGCCGCCCCGACGCATAAGCCGCACGCCGCGGCCCAGCAATCCGCGCCCCGCCCGACCACGACCTACGGCCAGCGAAACGTCCCCGCCCGTCATCCGCTATACGGCGCGAGTCATGCTGCTGCCCGCCCCGCCGGCAAACCGGCGTCACACGCGCAGCCGGTAGGCAAGGGCGTCATCCGACACCCCAAGGCGATGAAGCCGGCGGGCAGATAAGCGACGCGATGGGCTGACCTTCAAGGTCGAAAAACACAAAGGCCACAGAGGCCACAAAGAGCACAGAGAGGGACAACTGTTCCTCTCTGTGCTCCTTTGCGGCGCTGTACATTGTGGAGAAACTGCAATCTTGTGTAGGGTGGGTGTACTCGCCCACCGCGTCTTATCGATGAAGTCAGGTAATCAGGGCCATGAACCTTCGGAAGGATGCACTTTACGCAATCTCGATAAATTGCCAGACTCACCTGTGGTCCGGGAGTGTGATGATGCGCCAGTGAAACAGGAAATACATGACAACGAGATAGAAAACGAACATCACAATTCCGCCGAAAAAAACCGTAAATAGCCACTCGGCAGCGCCCCAAGCTTTGATGGGTCTTCTCAAAAACGGACTGGGCGAGGGCGATGGAAGCGGCGACTGGTAGTCCAGGGCGGACGACGATCGCCTCTGGTCGATGGCGGGTCTAGTGTTGTGGCTCATTTAGGCCGTCCGCCCCGCGGCTTCTTCGCGAAGAACTACTTCGTGGCAACCTGCCAGTCCCCGTCGATCCTGAGCGCGCCTGGGTCAGCGGCCGTTTTCAAGGATTGAACTGCTGCACGATATCGGGGATGACCACGACCTTCTCCAGCAGCACGTAATTGCGGCCGCGGTATTCGGTGACCATGCCGCTCACGCGGAAGCGCAGGTCGCGGTTTGCGCCGCTTACGGCGCCTTCCATCTGCATCAGCTTCAAGTTCGGGAGAATGACGATCGGCGGGTCCTTCAGGTTCTTGCCGTCCGCGTCGAAAGTGAACTCGGCCTGGGAGCCGTCCGCGTTGCGGGTCAGGCGGCCGACGGCGTCAACGATGAACGTGCCCTCCCGCCGCACGTTGGCGACGGGGACGCGGGGGGCAACTGCCGACTTGCCCGTGGTGCGATCGACGGCGGGCGGGTCGAGGGCGGGCGCGAGCGCCTTGCCGGCGCCCGCCGGGGGCTTGAGCATGTTGTTGAGCATCTGCTCGGGCGAGAGGGGAGCCGCGGCGTCCGCGGGCTGGGTTGCCGGCGCTGTCGGCGCGGGCTTGGCCGCGGGAGGGTCGGCATGCACAAGGGCCGCCGTGCCGAGGCACGCGGCCACAACGGACCAAGCCGCCGACGTGATCAGTCGTTTTCGCATTCCATTCCTTACGCCGCCAAAGGGTCCGGGGGTCGTGATGCCGTGGGAGAATACCGCCGACCGCGGAACATGCAATCGGCGTTTCCCCAAAGACTATCGGCCCTTTGGCGGCGTGGAATGTTTTTTGACGACGCGTAAAAGGCTATTTCCAACAGTGGGTCAGTTTGGAAGGTCCGTTGGCGGCCACAGGTCGGCAAACTTTTCAAACCGGCCCATGCCCAATGCTCGGCGATGAGGCCCCATTGCCCATTTTTGCAAAAGGCCAAAATTGGGGCAATCATGGGCAATAATGGGCAATGAGCGCCCGGAGGGCGCGTTGCATTTTCCCGCGCAAACAATCATCTTAAAACGACTTACGAGAATTCGTCTTCGATCCCTTCTCAAATCGTTTTGCAAGCTAAAATTTAGGCAATGTTATGCTAAATTGCCCATGAATGGCCCCGATATTGCCCCAATTGGGCGCGCCATGGGCAATGGGCCGACCGGGCAATACCTGCCACAGGTCGGGGCACCCTTCTTTCCAAACTGACCCATCACCCTATTTCGCGAGGACGACTTTCTGCTCTGCCGCGGCGGGGGCGGGCTTTTCCAGCATGCGCTTGGGGATGATGAGGATCGGCGTCGCGGCGGGCCGGGTCATCGCGGCGGAGGCCTTGGGCTCGGGAATGTAGACCGGCTCCGCCTGGGCGGGGACCACCGCCGACCCATCCGGCAGCACAATTCGCGCGTTCATCAAATCGCGCTTGCGGAAATACCGCGGCACGCTCGCGTTGGCCTCGTTCTGCGCATCCACGGCGGTGTAGCCGTAGGTCGAGAGGTTCATGTACGGCGCGCAATCGGAGTACACGATCGGCGTCAGCGGGACGCGGCCGACGAAGTTATGCGAGGGCGTATTGGGCCCGAGTTGCACGCAGTCGTAATACTTGGCCACGTATTCGTGGACGCGGGGATCGGACCCGCCGTAGTAGTAATACTGCGGCGTGGGGTTGTGGAAAGTCTGAACCGTGCGGTACTGATACTGCACCGGCTCGAACACCGTAGCCGCCGACGCAACCGACGAGGCAGCGAGAGCGGCAGCTAATATGAACGCGCGCTTAAACATCATTTCGTCTCCCGTAACAAAGGTTGGGGAGAGCTTAGCACGTCCGATAAGTGGGCTGATAGCGAAATCCGACCGCATTCACGAACCTGCGATTGAACGGGTATGGACGGTAGCGGTTATGCGGTGTAGCAGGGGGACGTTCAGCGTAGTCGCGATGACCCTGGTTTTGCGATTGAATACGGAGAAGGAACCGCGTTCATCGCCCGTTCCATCCTTCCCACCCTAGACGGCCGCGGCGAATCACGAAGAAATGCGCCAAGGCCGCCATGGGGCAAAGGACGCCAAGCTCAGGAATTTTCTTCCTTTGCGTTCTTTGCCCCTTGGCGGCCTTGGCGCTTTGTATTTCCCCTTCTTCCATTCCCCCTTCTTCGCGTCCCTCTTCGCGCCTTCGCGGTTTTCTGCATCGCGGTCCTTGCCCGCAGCACATCGAAAAACTCACCCGGGAAGCGCGTCGAGCCAGGCTTTCAATCCCGAATCATCCATCCCCACCACCCTCACCGCCTTCCGCGCCTGCGCATGTCCGCGGAATATCTCCACCTGCCCCGCCTTCACCCCCAGCGCCATGGCGAGCACTAACACCACGGCCTTGTTCGCCTTCCCATCCTCCGGGGGCGCGCTAACCTGCACCTTTACCCCGTCCCCGTACCGCCCCACCACCCGATCGCGCTTCGCGCCAGGAACGACCTTCACGTTGAGCGTCGCGGAACTCTCAGGCACGCTCACTTGCTTCAATTCTGGCTCCTGGCTCCTGGCTTCTGTCTCCTGGCTCCCTATTTCCCCTTCTCAATCCTCTCCCGCCCGCCCATGTACGGCCGCAACACTTCGGGGATCGTCACGCTGCCGTCCGCGTTCTGGTAGTTCTCCAGGATCGGGATGAGGATGCGCGGGCTGGCTACCACCGTGTTGTTGAGCGTGTGGCAGTAGCGGATCTTCCCGTCCGCGCCCTTGTAGCGGAGGTTGAGCCGGCGGGCCTGGAACTCATACAAGCGGCTGGCGGAATGCGTTTCGCCGTAGCCGCTCTCGGGGTCCTTGGCATTCTGTCGGCTGGGCATCCAGGTCTCGATGTCCATCATCGAGGCGTTCTTTACGCCGATGTCCCCCGTGCAGCATTGGATCACGCGGAAGGGCAGATTCAGCCGCTTGAGCACTTCCTCGGAATAGGAAAGCATCTCGACGTGCCACTTCTTGCTCTCCTCGACGTCATTGCGACAGACGACAACCTGCTCGCACTTGTCGAACTGATGCACGCGATACAGCCCTGCCGTGTCCTTCCCGTACGTCCCCGCCTCACGACGGAAGCACGTGCTGACGGCGACGTACTTCAACGGCAAGTCCGCTTCGCTGATGCGCGGGGCCTCGTTCTCCTCGTGCATCTGATACGCCGTCAATCCGACCTCGGCCGTGCCGGTGAGATAGCGGACGTCTTCGCCCGTTTCGTCCGGCTCGCCGACGCGATACGCCTGCTCGCGCCCGGCGGGGAAGAAGCCGGTCCCCTTCATCGCCACCTCGCGCACGAGCACGGGCACGGTCATCTGCGTGAACCCCTTCTCGTACACCATCAGGTCCAGCGCCAGCCGCAGGATGGCCTGGTGCAACTCCGCGCCGGCCCCCTTGAGAAAGTAGGAGCGCGATCCCGCGATCTTCACGCCCGCGCCAAAGTCGAGAATGCCCAGCGCTTCGCCGAGCTCGATGTGGCTCCTGGGCGCAAAATCGAATTTCCGCGGCTGCCCCCACCGATACAGCACGACGTTGTCCCCCGCGTCTTTCCCCACTGGCACGTCCGCATCCGGCGGCTGCGGGATCTGCAACAAGAGCGGCTGAACCAACGTCTCCGCAGCCTTCGCGCGCTCTTCCGCATCCTTCACCTTCCACTTCAAATCCGCCACGCGCGCGATCGACGCCTGCTTTTCCGAGGCGTCCTTGATCTTGCCGATGAGCTTGGACGCTTCGTTCTGCTCGGCACGATAGCGCTCGAATTCCCGCTGCGCGGACCGGTGTTGCTCATCGACGCGCAGCACCTGGTCAATGTCCACTTTCACGCCCTTGAGCTCCGCCCCGCGGCGGTATTTCTCCGGGTTCTCACGCAGGTCTTTCAAATCCACCATGACCAGTTTCCTCGCTCGAATTAGACGGCCGCCGTTTGTATCAAAACCATCACCGATCCGGTAGACGGCAAAGATGCGGAAGATTCAAGGAACCCGCCACGGAGGCGGGGTTGAACTCAGCTCTCCTTTGGGCGGTCCGGAAGAGGGTGAACCGCCAAGTCGCCAAGACGCCA
>JAQGHP010000581.1 GCA_028288775.1 Phycisphaerales bacterium
GGCATGACGCGGACCCAGTCCGGCAGCAGCGCCCCCACGCCGATGAGCTGCGGCCGCACGAGCAGCGTGATCGTCGCTCCCGGCCATCGCCGGTGCAGGCCCGATAACAACATCGTTCCCAGAACGATATCGCCCAGCCCGTCCAGGCGCGTCACCAGGATCGTCTCAACGGATTGTGGCAGGGGAGTAAGTGGTGCGGCGTTCTCCATGAGCCGCCCATCATACGCGGTGGCCCCGATGGCATTCCAGCCGATAAGACAAGAGCAACAGTTTCGGCGCCGCCGACCGTCCCGTTCTGTCCACCGGAGAAACCTCATGGCCTCGCCTGCATCGCATGCGCCCGCGCCGCGTCTGAGCGTGATCGTTCCGGCCTACAACGAAGCTGCGACGATCGCGACCACCCTCGCCGCGATGCGCAACTATCTCGACGCGCAGCCGTGGGGCTATGAGGTGATCGTCTCCGCCGACGGCTCGGATGGCACGCGCGAAATCGCCGCCGCTTTCGCGCCGGGCGATTCGCGGTTCCAGGTCATCGGCTCCCCCGAACGCGGCGGCAAAGGCCGCGGCGTACGGGCCGGAGTGCTCCGCGCCGCGGGCGATCTCATTGGCTTCATCGACGCCGACTACAAAACCCCCATCGAAGATATCGACAAGCTCCTGCCCTTCCTCGACGGCGGCTACGACGTGGCAATCGGCTCCCGTCGCACCGACGATGCGCGCATTGAGGTCGCGCAGCCGCTCTATCGTCGATTGGGTTCGCGGGTGTTCGGCTCGGTCGTTCGCGGCTTCATCGGCCTGCCCAAGGTCCGCGACACGCAGTGCGGCTTCAAGTTCTTCACCCGCGCCGCCGCCCGCTCGCTGTTTTCGCTCCAGCGGATCGACGGGTACATGTTCGACGTGGAAATCCTGCGCCTTTGCCGGCTGCTGAACTTAAGCATTGCCGAGGTAGGCGTCCGCTGGCGCGACGACGGCGACAGCCGCTACGACCCCGTCCGCGGCACCATCAAAAATGCCCGCGAGCTCCTCCGCATTCGCCGGATGCGCTACGAGTTGAAAGCGGCGTAATCGCCTGCTCACCACCTCATGCGCTGCGCGCTCACGCATTGGCATGGGCGGCCTCCGCGCGAAGAGGCATGTGTGTGGCCTCCGCATGCCGTGACATGGCGGCCTGCGAATCCTGTGGCATGGGCGGCCCGCCCATGGATCACGGTACTCCGTGACGTTCGGCAGGTACTCCGGTCGAAAAACGCAAAATGTGGCACAGCCGCCCTCGGCTGTGATTCCGCCGTAGGCGGACGTTAAATACACAGCCGAGGGCGGCTGTGCCACACAATTATTGAAAGGCCGCAGCACCTGGCTTCGCAGCGGAGTACCGCCCACGGGCGGGCCGCCCGTGCCACGGCAAAACTCGCCGCTCACCACGCCGCCCCAACGTCCGAAAATACTCGACCCTTCCCAAATTTCATTCCCGCCCTCCACCGCCGCCGAACCAATACCTACGCATGACCGCCGCGGCTGACATCCTCTCCCCCATACTCGCCAGCCCCGGCGCGCGCGGCGCAACCCATCGCGCCATGAAGGAATCCCCCGCGTTACCTCGACCCGGCCTCCGCGAGCACCTTTTCATCCTTCCCGTATTGATCATCGTGCTCACGACTTTCGCCTGGTTCGTCACCTGGGGCGGCTGGCATCTCTTCGACGCCGAACCCCTCACCGGCTACTACGACGCCGAGGCCCGCGGCATCCTCCACGGCCGCCTCGACGTCCCGCCCGGCGCAATCTCGTTCGAGGCTTTCCTCCGCGACGGCAAGTCCTACGGCTACTACGGCGTCGCGCCCGCCCTGCTCCGCCTGCCGCTGGCGGCAATGTTCCCCCGCATGGACGGCCGCTGGAGTCGCTCGTTCCTGCTCGCCGCCTGCACCCTCAACGTCCTGTACGCCTACCGGTTTCTCCTGCTCCTCCGCGAGGGCGATGCGCCGTTGAGCCGGGCGCAGAAGCAGACCTTTTCGCTGTTCGTGCTCTCCGCGGGAATCGGCTCGACGAACCTGTTCATGGCCAGCCGCTCGTACGTCTATCATGAAGCGATCATGTGGGGCGCGACGTTCTCGTTGCTCTTCGCGTACTACCTCGTCCGCTATCTCAGTCGACCGACCCTGCGGCTGCTGGGGCTCGCCGGGGCGCTCGCCTTCATGGCTTTCTTCTCTCGCGCAACCGGCGGCGCGGGGGCGCTGCTGGCGCTGTTACTACTTGGGGCAATACTGTTGTACCTGGCGATTCCGCGACGAAGTGCGAATCCCCCGGTGATCTCCGCGGCCGAACGTCAGCATTCCGTTTCGTTTCTGTCGCGCGCATTCGGACTCTCTCTCCCTACCCATCCCCTGCGCCATGCCCTCCTTGCGGGGTTGATGGTCATTTCCACCATCGCTTTCTACTTCGCTATCAACTACGCCAAGTTCCGCACGTTCGACGGCGTGCCCGTGCGGCTGTACGTCCAATACCTGAAAAACCCCGAGCGCATGGCGATCACCGGCGGCCGGCAGATTCATCCCGAGAACCTGCGCACGGGTCTCGCCAGCTATTTCGGTCTCCGTGCCGTCGAAATCGGGCCGGAATTCCCGTGGGTTTATATGACCGTCAGCCCACCGGTCTTCGCGGGTGCGGCCATCGACGTCGTCGAGCCGACTTCGAGCGTGCCGGTCAGCATGCCGGCGCTGTTCCTCCTCGCATGCGCCGGTGTTTTCGCGACCATCCGTGCCCACTCGCCGGAACTGCGCCGGCTGCGCCTGCCCGTGATTTGTCTGCTGGTGGGCGGGTGCGTCGTGCTGGCGACGGTCGGCATTACCGAGCGGTATCTCCATGACTTCTACCCCTTCCTGCTGGTAGCCGGGGCGGCGGGGGCGGTGCAATTCGCGGCGATGCGCCGCACGGGGCCGCGGGCGATCCTCGCCAAGGCGCTCGTGCCGCTAACGCTCGTGGGCATCTGTTTGAATGCCGCATTCGCGTACGACTACCAGCGCGAAATCGTTTGGGGAGTGCCCGCCGACACGCGGGCGCAGTTGACCAGTGTCCGCGCCGGAATCGACCACGCATTAGGCCGGGAGCCCGCGCTCCCGCGGGAGGCAGGAGCCAAATGACCCGTTATTTCATTACCGGCGGCGCTGGCTTCATCGGCAGCACGCTCGCCGACCGCCTCCTCGCGGCGGGCCACGCCGTGACCGTCTACGACAACTTCTCCACCGGCCGCCGGCCGTTCCTCGCCAGCGCGCGGGACCACCGCAACTTCCGCCTGATCGAGGGCGACACCCTCGACTGCGCCAAATTGAGCGATTCCATCAAAGGCCACGACTTCGTCTTCCACCTCGCCGCCAACGCGGACGTGCGCTTCGGCACCCAGCACCCGCGCAGGGACCTCGAGCAGAACACCATCGGAACCCACAACGTGCTCGAAGCCATGCGCCTCGGCGGAGTGAAGCAGATCGCCTTCTCCTCCACCGGCTCCGTCTACGGTGAACCGGACGTATTCCCCACTCCCGAGACTGCTGCGTTCCCCGTGCAAACGTCGCTCTACGCCGCGAGCAAATTGGCGGGCGAGGGGATGCTCGCCGCGTATTGCGCCGGTTTCGGTTTCCGCGGCTACGTCTTCCGCTTCGTCTCGATCCTCGGCGAGCGCTACTCCCACGGGCATGTGTACGACTTCTACCGCCAACTATCCGCCGACCCGTCGCAGATCCGTATCCTGGGCGACGGAACGCAGCGCAAGAGCTACCTCTACGTGCAGGACTGCATCGACGCGATGCTGACGGCGATCGAGCAGGCGGACGCGCCGGTGAACGTGTTCAACCTCGGCACGGACGAGTATTGCCGGGTGAGCGATTCGCTCGATTGGATCACCGCGAAGTTGAACGTCCGCCCCCGGCGCAACCACACCGGCGGCCCGCGCGGCTGGGTGGGCGACAGCCCGTTCATCTTCCTCGACACCGCAAAGGTGCGCGCCCTCGGCTGGCGTCCTAAGCTCACGATCCGGCAGGGTGTCGAGAAGACGGTGGAATATTTGCAGGCGAACTCCTGGCTCTTCGATGCGCCGGAAGCCGCGGCAGCCTGACGCCGCCGTGGCATGGGCGGCCCGCCCATGTCCAAGCGCTCCGGTCCCCTCTCCCTCGTACTCGGGGAAAGGGATAGGGTGAGGGGCGGAACGTGAAGTAGCGCCGTTGGCAATGAAAGCGCAACTTGATGCTCGGCCCCTCACCCCAACCCTCTCCCTCGGGTACGAGGGAGAAAGAGCAGCGTAGGGTGGGTGTACTCGCCCACCGTCGAACGGGAAATGGTGGGCGAGTACACCCACCCTACATCCTGAATTTTGTGGTGCAGGCTTTCAGCCTGCATTGGCAGCCTGAAAGTCTGCACCACAAGCGCATCCGACAAACCATGAGCGGGCCGCCCATGCCATGATTCGGCCCTGCGACGCATGCAGATGAACTTTCCGCTCCTCAACAAAATCGCTCTCGTCACCGGCGCATCCCGCGGGCTGGGCGCTGCCATTGCGCAGCAGCTCGCCCACGACGGCGCAAGCCTCGCTCTGGTCGCGCGCGACGCGGCGGCCCTCGAATCTTTCCTACCTCGCCTCCGTGATGCGCGCGTCGCGCAGACTCAGCAATTCCGCTTCTTCCCCGCCGACCTTTCACAGGAATCGCAGTCGCGCAGCGTCGCGGAGGCGGTGACGAACCAAATGGGCGGCGTGGACATTCTCGTCAACAACGCCGCGATCCAAGGCCCGATCGGCGCAATCGACGCCGTCGATTGGAACGCCTGGCGGGCGGTTTTCGACGTCAATCTCTTCGCCCCCGCGCTACTTTCCCAATTGCTGATCCCCGTCATGCGCTCCCGCGGCGGCGGGAAAATCATCAATCTCTCCGGCGGGGGCGCGACCGGCCCGCGCCCCGATTTCTCCGCCTATGCCGCCAGCAAGTGCGCCCTCGTCCGCCTCACCGAGACACTTGCGGAGGAGCTGAAATCCCAGCGCATCGACGTGAACGCCGTCGCCCCCGGCCCGATGAACACGCGGATGCTCGACGAAGTCCTTGCTGCCGGCACGTCCGCGGCCCCGCGGGAATACGCCGCCGCGGTCGAGCGGAAGCGCGGCGGCGGAACGCCGCCCGACCGGGCCGCGGCGCTCGTCGCATGGCTCGCTTCCCCGGCCAGCGATGGCATCACGGGAAAATTGATCAGCGCCGTGTGGGATGACTGGGAAACTCTTGCGGAACGTCGCGACGAACTGGCCGGAAGCGATGTCTATACGCTACGACGCGTAACTCCGAAGGAAGAGCTGGTCCGCCACAGATGAACACAGATGGACACAGATGGGAGGGGGAATCCAAAAACGTAAAACGTGAAAACGTAAGGCGAGAATGGGCTGCGGACATTGGTTAGTGGTGAAGCTAGATAATCACGTTTACTGTCTTCATCCGTGTCCATCTGTGTTTATCTGTGGCGACACCAATTCGACTATCCATGCGAATTTCTATCATCGGCTGCGGTCTGATCGGGAACAAGCGCGCGAAGGCGCTCGGCGGGCACGCGCTCGTCGCATGCGCCGATCCGAACCTCGCTCGCGCGCAGGCGCTGGCCGCTTCGCATCCAAGCTGTTCCGCGTCAACCGATTGGCGAGCCGCCGCGACGCGGGATGACGTCGATGTCGTGATCGTTTCCACCACCAACGACGTGCTTGCCCCCGCGACTCTCGCGGCCGTCCACTCGGGCAAGCACGTGCTGGTCGAAAAGCCCGCGGCTCGCAACGCCGCGGAACTGGAGCCGGTCGTTCGCGCAGCGCGGGATGGAGGGGTGATCGTGAAAGTCGGCTTCAATCACCGCTTTCATCCGGCCCTGCTCAAGGCGAGGGAGATCATCGACACCGGCGTGCTCGGCCCGCTGATGTTCCTCCGCGCCCGCTACGGGCACGGCGGGCGCTTGGGCATGGAGAAGGAATGGCGCGGCGACCCGGCCATCTCTGGTGGCGGCGAAATGCTCGACCAAGGCGTTCACCTCATCGACCTTGCCCGCTGGTTCCTCGGCGACTTCGCCGAGGTCTCCGGCCATGTCGGCACGTTCTTTTGGGACTGGCCCGTTGAAGACAATGGTTTCGCACTGCTAAAAACCGTGGCAGGTCAGGTCGCGTGGCTCCACGCGAGCTGCACGGAATGGAAGAACTGTTTCTCGTTCGAAATCTACGGAAAAACCGGCAAGCTTCACGTCGAAGGCGTCGGCGGAAGCTATGGCATCGAGCGGCTTTCGTTCTATCGGATGCTCCCGCAGATGGGCCCGCCGGAGACGACGATCTGGGAATACCCGGGGGAAGACCGCTCGTGGCATGTGGAGTTCGAACACTTCGCATCGTGCATTGCGCAGAAGAAACAACCAATCGGTTCGCTCGACGATGCCCTCGCGGCGCTCTCGATCGTGGACAAGCTATACGGACGTTAGTAATCGCGCGATTCGCGTTTTGTGGTACAGGCTTTCAGCCTGCGAATGCAGCCTGAAAGGCTGCACCACAAGCGCGTCTTTGCGCACCCGCGTTCAGGGATATTGGATTCTCTTGTAGCAGGTTTTCAACCCGTGTTAGAGGCGTCGGGATTCCAAGAATCCGCTCGGTCTCAATGCACTCAGCGCGGGTTGAAAACCCCTGCCACAACGTCGCGGCCCGATAACTTTTCGCCCGCCTTTCCGCTCAGGTTTCCCCAAATTAACACCGATGAGATTCACGGATCGATATCGGTGTGCCGTGGCACGCCGCGTTGAGGCGGGAAGGGCCGTGTCATGATTATTACCCGCAGTCCGTTGCGCATTTCTCTGGGCGGTGGAGGCACCGACCTCCCGTCCTATTACCGGAAGCACAGCGGCTTTCTCATTGCCGCGGCCATCGACAAGTACGTCTACATCACGCTCCACCAGACCTTTCAGCCCGGGCTGATCGTCAAGTATTCGAAGATGGAGCAGGCCGCGGACGTGGACGACGTGCAGCACCCGATCGTGCGCGAGGCACTGCGATCGGTGGGGATTACTGAGCCGCACTTGGAGATCACGTCGATGGCCGACATCCCCGCGGGCACGGGGCTGGGGTCATCCGGTTCGTTCACCACGGCCCTGCTCAAGGCGCTGCACGCGTACCGCAAGAATCTGGTGCATCCGCAGGGCCTGGCCGAGCAGGCGTGCAACATCGAGATCGAGCGGCTGAATGAGCCGGTGGGAAAGCAGGACCAGTACATCGCCGCGTACGGCGGGCTTACGTGTTTCCAGTTCCTGCCCAATGGGCACGTCGAGGCGTTCCCGCTCAAGGTCACTTCCGAAACGCTCTACAACCTCGAAGACAACCTGCTGCTGTTCTTCACGGGGTACAGCCGCTCGGCGTCGTCGATTTTGAAGGACCAGGATTCCCGCAGCCGCACGAGCGACAAGGAGATGATCGACAATCTTCACTTCGTGAAGGAACTGGGCTACCAGAGCCAGGAGGCGCTGGAAGCCGGCAACCTGGCGAAATTCGGCGAGCTGATGAACGTGCATTGGGAGCACAAAAAGCGCCGCAGCGGCGGCATGAGCAACGGCGACATAGACCGCTTTTATCAGCTCGCCATGGAAAACGGCGCGCTCGGCGGAAAGCTGATCGGCGCCGGCGGCGGGGGGTTCCTGATGTTCTACGCCAACGACAAGACCCGCATCCGCAGGGCCATGACCGAGCAGGGCCTGCGCGAGGTGCGGTTCCGATTTGATTTCGAGGGGACGAAGATCGTTGCGTAGCGGCGCATTTTGTGCGGGCCGTAGTTTGCGAGAATGCAAAATGCAAAATGCAGAATGCAAAGTGCAAGATGACGGTGCCGAACCCGGGATCTCAAATTTGAGATTTGAGATCGTGGACGTGCCCGTCGCATTACTCGCCGGCGGGCTCGCGACGCGATTGCGGCCGATCACGCAAGCCATCCCCAAAGCCCTGGTCGACGTCGGCGGGCGGCCGTTCATCGACCATCAACTCTCGCTCCTGAGCCGCCACGGCGTCCGGAATGTCGTCCTGTGCCTGGGGCATCTCGGGGAGCAGGTCGAAGACTACGTCGGCGACGGCTCGGCCTACGGTCTATCCGTGCGGTATTCGTACGACGGCGAAACGCTCGTCGGCACCGCCGGGGCGCTGCGGTGGGCGCTGCCGAAATTGGGCGACCTGTTCTGGGTGATGTACGGCGACTCGTACATGGATATCGATTACGCCGCGGTGCTGAACTATTTCGCAGCGGCCTCCTCCGCTGCGCCCGCAAGTTCGAACCACAATCCCATGGGCCTGATGACCGTCCTGCGAAACGACGACCAATGGGACCGCAGCAACGTCGTCTTCGAGAACGGTCGGCTCGAATGCTATGACAAGCGCAATCTCACCCCGACGATGCAGTTTATCGACTATGGGGTGCAGCTCCTTCGGCGTGAAGCATTGCTTCACCTCGCGCCGGGCGAGCCGGCGGATCTCGCCGACATCTACCGCGATCTGACGGCGGCCGGGCGGATGACCGGATACGAAGTCAGCAATCGGTTCTATGAAATCGGCACCCCGCAATCGCTCGAAGAAGCCCGGCGGGTGCTGGGCAGCGCGGGAACACCGCCGGCGCAAGTGCGAAAGTCGGCGTAACAAAATCACCGCAGTCTTGCTCCCCGGCCATGGGCTCACGCCCGTGCCGCGGGTTTGGAGGTCACATGTCTTTCACGACAGACTACCTGGACGAGGCGGCGGAAGTGCTGGCACGGCTCGACCGCCCGGCGATCGAGCGCATGGTCGGGAAGTTACTCGAAGTCCGCAGCCGCGGCGGCCGGATATTTTTCCTGGGTGTCGGCGGAAGCGCGGCCAACGCATCCCACGCCGTCAATGACTTCCGCAAAATCTGCGGCTTCGAGGCGTATTCGCCAACGGACAACGTCTCGGAACTGACGGCGCGGGTGAACGACGAGAGCTGGGAATCGGTCTTCGCGACCTGGCTGCAAGGTAGCCGCTTGAACGCGCGCGACGCGGTCTTCATCTTGTCCGTCGGCGGGGGCGACCTGGAGCGAAACATCAGCCCGAACCTCGTGCGCGCCGTGCAATACGCGAAGGAAGTGCGGGCGACAGTCGTGGGCGTGGTAGGCCGCGATGGCGGCTACACCGCGCGGATGGCGGATGCGTGCGTGATCGTGCCGACGGTTAACCCAACCAACGTGACGCCGCACGCCGAGGCGTTTCAGGCGGTGGTATGGCACCTGCTCGTGTCGCATCCGGCACTCAAGGCGTGCGCGACCAAGTGGGAAGCCGCCGCGGCGTGAGCGGGTGTGCGCGGACGTTGAGCGAGTTGGCTTTCCCCACTTTCCCCTCCTCCGGTACTCCGGGGGAGGGTCAGGGTGGAGGCTGGCCCGATGAACGCGTCTGCTTGCGCATCTCGCCCCCACCCCAACCCTCCCCCGGAGTACCGGAGGAGGGAGTAGGAGCTGGTGATCGCGCGAACATGACCGCATATGCCCCGAGGCCCATGACGCGACGCGCCGTTTTTCTCGATCGTGATGGCGTGTTGATCCGCACGTTCGTGCGGGACGGCACGCCTCATCCGCCGCAGACGCTGGCGGACGTGGAAATCCTTCCCGGCGTTCCCGAGGCGCTTTCCGGGCTGCGTGATCGCGGTTTTGTGCTGCTGGTTGTTACCAATCAGCCGGACGTGGCCCGCGGCACGCAGACGCGGGAAATGGTCGAGCAGATCAATGCGCATCTTTTGAGCGCGCTTCCGTTGGACGGGGTGTACGTCTGTTATCACGACACGCCCGACGGCTGTGATTGCCGCAAGCCCGCGCCGGGGTTGCTGCTGCAAGCGGCCCGCGAGCATCACATCGATTTGCCTTCCAGCTACATGGTCGGTGACCGCGGCAGCGATATCGCCGCCGGGGCAGCCGCGGGGTGCAGGACTTTCCTCATCGAACGCCCCTACAGCCGCTGCAATCAGGTTAAACCGACGTGGCAAGTAGCCGATCTAAGGGAAGCGGGGAGGAGAATAAGTGCAGAGTGAAGAGTGCAGAGTGAAAACGCATTCCACTTTGCATTCTGCACCCTTCACTCTGCACTTACTCGGAAGGACCCATGTCTCCCATCGAATCACTTCGCGTAAAGATTTTCGCCGACGGGGCGGATCGGGCCGGGATGTTGGAGATGGCGGGCAAGCCGCACATCGCTGGGTTGACCACCAACCCGACGCTCATGCGCAAGGCGGGGATTAGCGACTATCGCGGGTTCGCGCTGGACGTGTTGGCGGAAATCCCCGACAAGCCGATTTCGTTCGAGGTCTTTTCCGACGACTTCGCGGAGATGGAGCGGCAGGCGTATGAGATCGCGTCGTGGGGGAGCAACGTGTATGTGAAAATCCCCGTGACCAACACCCGCCGCGAGCCGGCCACGCGGCTGATTCGCCGACTCGCCCTCGCGGGCGTGCGGCAGAACGTGACCGCGCTAATGACCCTCGCCCAGGTGCGCGAGGTTTCCGCAGCACTGGCTCAGGGACCCGAGAGCTATATCTCCGTGTTCGCGGGAAGAGTCGCCGACACCGGCCGCGATCCCGTGCCGCTGATGGCGGAGGCGGTCGAGATCATGCGCCCCCACCCCCGGCAGCAACTCATCTGGGCCAGCCCCCGCGAGTTGCTCAACATCTTCCAGGCCGACCAGGTCGGCTGCCACATCATCACCGTCACCAACGATGTGCTGAAAAAGCTCGAGCTGGTCGGCAAGGACCTGAGCGACTATTCGCTGGAGACGGTAAAGATGTTTTACGACGACGCCACGAAAGCGGGATTCACCCTGCCGGGCCGCGAGCGCGTGGCTGCATAAGCTACCGCGCTTTGCGCCGTCAGAACCTCAACCGTGACATGGGCGTCCCGCCCATGCTTAAGGCGTGGGAAGTCGAAATGTCTTGAAACACGAGCTCTTTAATTTCAGTACCGCTCGCACGGGCGGGACGCCCGTGTCACGGTTGAGGTTCTCAAACAACTCTTAAGCGGTTGAGGCCGACTGGACCTTGGCCGCGCGTAAGTTGAAATCCACTCAACCCTCGGCCCGCCTCCTTACCGTCAGGGATTTCCGCTCATTTCGCCGGCTGCTGCTTCTGCTGCTCGTCTTGGATCTTCTTCGCCTTTTCCATCAGCGCCTTGTGCGCTTCCACCTGATCGGGCGGGACGTAGCCGTCGGGCACCCAGCAGCTTCGGGGCAGGGCCTGCAACAATTGCTTGGTGTTCATCACCTGCTGGTCGTTGGGCGTGCGGGCGGCCACCTGCACCGCCGTCTGCTGGTACTGCTTGAACTGCCCGATGTCCGCCACTGGCGCGGGCGGCGGCGTGGGGCGGTACTTTTCCAAGTTGGGGGCGGCTTTATTGGCGGCCTCGATGCGGCTCTGGAGCGTCGGGTGGTCGCTCATATACGCGGAGGCGACGTCGCCCAGCTTGGCCTTCATCACCTCGAAGAAGGCGCCGAAATGGGCAGGGTCCCAGCCGGCCATGGCGTAGAAGGTTTGCCCGAATTCGTCGGCCTGGGCCTCATCGTCGCGGGTAAAGCCCATGTTGACGAAGTTGCCGATGGAGGTGCTGGCGCTAGTACCCATCTGCGCGTATTCTGCGCCGTGCTCGCTGCCCCCGGCGAGGTAGCCAGCGCCGCCCGCGACCGCCGCGGCGGCGGCGAGACGCATCTGGTTGGTCATTCCCTTCTGCACGTGTCGGCAATAGATGTGTCCGTACTCGTGCGCCATCACCGCCGCCAGTTGGTCCTCGTTCTGGCAGAGCTGAAAGAGCTGGTTGTAGATATACACATGATGTCCACCGGTTGTGAACGCGTTGAGCGTCGGGCTGCTGACGAGGTGGAACTGAATGTCCTGGAACATCCACTGCGTCTCGCCGTTGAAGTGGCTCTTGGGGCCGATCTTCTGGGCGTCCGCCTGCTTGGCCGCGACGACGATCCGCCCGCCGATCGACTGGAGATAGTTGTTGAGGTCGGCGCTGTTCATCACGGCCGGCGTGAGCGACGAGTGAAACTGCGTGGACTGGCTGAGCACCGAGCTGTCGTTGTGGCTGGCCGCACACCCGGGCCCTGCTGCGAGCAGAAGTGCCGCGATGAGGCACGATGATCCCAGCAATCGCTTTACGATCGACAAAATTTGCATGATGTGTTCCTCGGTTTCCGTTTCTCCGCCCCGCGCCGACGTCGCACTGGGGACGTCGAAGATTCTACCGCCACCCTCCCGGCCCGCTCAAATAAATGGCCGGAAAACTTTCTGCGCGAGGCGGCATCTGGCATGGCGCTTTGGGGTGCGAGGGCGAAATGTTGTCGTTGTAAAAAATCATCATGCGCCGATTTCTTGCGGCGAGCCGTTTCGATTCTCACGAATTACCGGGGCTTGAGAAAACCGTGTCGTGTCGCATCAACGTGTCGCCGCGAATCGCGCGCATGTCGGTGTGAAGAACCGACGGCCTGCTCGCCGATGGCGGAGTTATTGAACGTAGTGATGTGCAACACAGAGACTAAAGTCCCTGAGAGAAAAGGAGGCGTGCATATGATTTCACGAGGTATCCCGGAGGGGAATGCGGAGCGGTGGATGCAGGAGCAATTGTTCGAGGAGGATGTGCGCGCGGTGCTGTCGATGATGCGACCCAACCGCCACGAGCGCCTGGCAGGCTGGTCGGAATATCGCACCGGCGGCGCGCACTTTCGGGCGACGATTTCGTGGGACAAGGAGTTCGAGGAAACCTCGCCCGACGGCGCGCTGTGCGTGCCCCGCGTGGCGGACGTACTGGAGTCAATCCTCGTTGGTTCGGCGCGGAACCAGGACGAGCTGACTCCGTCGGAGGAGTTTGAAATGTACCGCGATGTGGTGTGCGAGCTTTACCGAAGGTTGGATCAATTGCAGGCGTGCTACGAATGATGCCGCGGCGCGGGAAATGACGATTAGCAGAGTAGCGCATGCCCAAGACGAACCCATTTCGCCGGCGTCCCCGCCGGGCCTTATTGGCCCGGCTGCTGGCGCTGTTGCAGTCGGGCAAGGACGTCCGGCAGAGGAAAGTCCGCCGCGTGCGCGCGGCGGTGCGGGCGAGCCGGTATGAGAATGATCTCAAGGTGTCGATCGCGGCGGATCGGTTGTTGAATGAGCTGGCGGGAGAGTAGGGAAATGGGTTGGTTCCCTCTCCCTGCGAGGGAGAGGGAGTGGAACTTCACCTCGCCATCGCCTCAGTCAGATCCGCCTCGCCGAAAAGCGCCTTGATGTAGAGCTGGGGATCGAACGGCGCGATGTCCTCCGGGGTTTCGCCCAGGCCCATGAACTTGACGGGGATTTTGAGCTGGTCGCGGATGGCCAGCACGACGCCGCCCTTGGCGGTGCCGTCGAGCTTGGCGAGCATGATACCGGTGACGGCGACCGCGCTGCCGAAGACCTTCGCCTGTTGAATGGCGTTTTGGCCGGTGGTCGCGTCGAGCACCAGCAGCGCCTCGTGCGGCGCGCCCTCGATCCGCCGGGCGCAGACGTCGCGAATTTTTACCAGCTCGCGGATCAGCCGCTCCTGCGTCGGCAAACGCCCCGCGGTGTCGACGATCAACACGTCCGCGCCGCGGGCCTTGGCCGCCTCGCAGGCATCGTACGCCACCGCCGCGGGGTCGGCATTCTGCTTGTGCTTCACAATCTCCACGCCGATCCGCTCCGCCCAGATCGAAAGCTGATGCACCGCCCCTGCACGGAACGTGTCGCTGGCGCACAGCATCACCTTCTTCCCCATCTGCTCCTTCAGCAGCCATGCGAGCTTCGCGATGCTCGTCGTCTTTCCCGCGCCGTTCACGCCCGCGACCAGGATGACCGTCGGCCCCGCCGGGGCGAAATTGAGGTCACGCGCTTCGGGCGGCCAATTGGAAAGCATCTGCTCGCGCACGACCGACCTAGCCTCGTCGGCGTTGCGGATTTTCCCCAGCCGCCAGCGCTCGCGCACCTCGGCGATGATGCGATCGGTGTTCCCCACGCCCATGTCCGCCTGCAGCAGGCGTTCCTCGAGTTCGGAGAGGAATTGCTCGTTGATCTGCCGCCCGGGGACGAAGAGCGTGCGCACGTCGGTGAACAAAATGTCCCGAGTCTTGCGCAGCGCGCCCTTGAGGCGGTCGAAGCTTTTGGCGAAGAGGCTCATTTTTGTCAGTGTCAGTTGTCAGTTGCCAGTTGCGGAAAAATGTCTTTGCAACGGACCACGGACCACTGACATTTAGCTTTTCTGCCCAATCAAGGATTGATGTTCCTTCAGCACGGCGTCGAGCACGCCGTTGATGAAGGCGGGGCTCTGCTCGGTGGAGAATTCCTTGGCCAGCTCGATGGCTTCGTCGATCACGACCTTGGGGGGCGTGGCGACGTTGGTCAGCTCCCATACCGCCAGGCGCAGCAGGTTGCGATCGACGGCGGGCTGCCGTCGGGGGGGCCACTGCGGGGCGATCCGCTCGACCCATTTGTCGATTGCCTCGTGCTGATCCCACGTGCCGCCGGCCATGTCGAGGGCCGCTTGGCGGACGGCTTCATCGTCCGACCCGTCCGCCACCGACTGCCGGGCCTGGTCCACGTCCTTTTGCCCGTTGGTGTCCCAGAGATAAAGCACCTGCATCGCCAACTCGCGCGTTTTCCGCTTTTTCAACATCAAGGGTGAGTATAGGGCAGTGGCGCGCGGAGGGGTAGTGGGGTGGGGGGTGGTATGCAGAGGTTGAATGCAAAGTGCAAAATGCAAAATGCAAAAGTCAAAATGAGGAGCGGTCGGAGAAGAATGCGGAGCACGCTGCCTCGCCGACATTCATTTTGACTTTTGCATTTTGCATTTTGCATTTTGCATTCAATTTCCCCCCGCCTACTGCCTACTTCCTCTCCCGAAGGACAACCGGCAGTCCGTTCTTCGGCCTCAGCGTGATCGTCGGGAAAACCGTCAGCGCGGCAGAATCCAGCAGCTCAAACCGCCACTTCTGTGCGAGGGTGGCGAGGACGAGGATGGCTTCGATCCAGGCGAAGGATTCGCCGATGCATTGGCGGGAGCCGCCGCCGAAGGGGTAGTAGCTCCATCGGGGGCGCTTGGCGCGTTCCTCGGGTGTCCAGCGGAGCGGGTCGAACTTTTCGGGCTGCGGGTACCAGCGCGGGTCGCGGTGGGTCACCCACTGGCTGATGAGCACGACCGAGCCCGCCGGGACGTGCCATCCGCCGACCTCGACGTCCTGCTTCGCTTCCCGCCCCAGTGCCCAGGCCGGCGGGTACAGCCGCATCGCCTCGGCGAGAACCATGCGCGTGTAAGCGAGGTTCTCCACGTCCTCAACCGTCGGGGCGCGCCCGGCCAGCACTCGGTCCAGCTCGGCATGCAGGGCCGCCTCCGCCTCGGGGTTGCGGCCCAGGAGGTACAAGGCGAAGGTCAGCGCGTTGGCAGTCGTCTCGTGCCCGGCGGAAAAGATCGTGTACGACTCATCCCGCAGCAGCGACTGCGACATTTGCCCGTTGTCGCCTTCGGTGTCGCGGGCGCGGATGAGCACGGAGAGCAAGTCGCCCCGGTCGCCGCTCTCGCGGTGCTCGCGGATGAAGCGGTCGATGGTCTCGAACAGCCGACGCCGGGCGCGTTTGAAGCGGAAATTGCTGGGCAGCGGGAGTTTGTTCAGCAGCGGCCCCCAGGGCGTCATCGTCCGCGTGAACATCCCCACGGCGATGTCCATCGCCTTGCCGATGGCGTCGAGGTCGCTTTCCACTTCCGCGTCGAAGAGCGTTTTGCAGACGATGCGGAGCGTGACCTTCATCATCTCATCGTGCAGTTCCATCCGTTGCCCGTCGTGCCAGCCTTCGGCCGATCGCTGCGCGATTCCCGCCATCGCCGCGGCGTATGTCGCCACGCGGCTGGGGTGAAACGCCGGCTGCGCCAGCCGTCGCTGGCGGCGATGAAAATCGCCCTCGCTGGTGAGCAGCCCCTCGCCCAGCGTTTCCTTCGCGCGTTGAAGCGCGGGGCCTTTGATGAAGCAGTCGTCCCGCGTGACGAGCACGTCGCGGATGGCGTCGGGGTCATTGAAGACAAAGAACCGCGCGCCCGTGCCGCGGAATGAGACGGCGTCGCCGTGCTCGCGGATGAGGTGCGTGAGGTAGCCAAGAATGTCCTTGCGCAGTCGCAGAATGATTTCGCCCGGGAAGCGCTGGCGCGGCCCGGGTGGAAAGCTCGGCGGCGAATGGGGAGCCGGGGATGATCGGGTGTCGGGGATGGAAGTCATCGCTCAAGCTCCGGTAATTGTTCGTTCATCGTGCGAGGGGCGGTCCCCACCCGTGGCACGCGCGGCCCGTAGGTGGGCGGCACTCCGCCGCCTTCCTTGGTCCCGGAGGTTCGGCAGAGCCGAACCTACAAGACCCGTGTGGCACAGCCGCCCTAGGCTGTGTCTTCATCTTCCGCCTGCGGCGGAATCACAGCCGGGGGCGGCTGTGCCACATCAAATCACAGCAAGGGGCGGCTTGTGCCACATTTTGCTTTCTTCGACCGGAATACCGGCCGAACGTCACGGGATACCGCCACCCATGGGCGAGCCGCCCATGCCACGGCAGAAGCGAGCCGCCCATGTCATGGAGGGAGCGGGCCGACATTGCCGCGAGAATCGGGCGCTGCCATGCATTCTACGCACCCATCTCCCCGGCGGTGGCATGCCACCACCTACACGTTGCGGCCGCGCATTTCAGCAAGCACCGCGATCATTTCCCCCGCCGCGTCCGCGGCACTTTCGCCGGCGTGTCCGTGCGCGCCGCCGGCGCGGTCTCGGGCTTGCTGGTCTGTGTTGGTCGTCAGCACGCCGAAGATCACCGGCAATCCTTCTGCAACCGCGACGTCCTGAATGCCCCGCGCCGTCTCGCCCGCCACGAATTCGAAATGCGGCGTGTCCCCACGGACCACGCACCCGAGGCAGACCACCGCGGCAAACCGCCCCGTCTTCGCCGCGACCTTTGCCGCCACGGGCAACTCGAAAGCCCCGGGCACGCGGTAAACCTCTACTTGCCGCTCGTCCGCGCCCAATTCGGCTAGCCGGCGCAGGCAACCGGCGAGCAGTTCGTCGACAATCTGTGCATTAAACCGTGCGGCGACCACCGCAATACGGGCATTGGCGGGCAACTTCTTTTGCGACGCAACGGGCGCATTCGTGCTCATGCCGGGAACGTAAGGCGGGCATGGGGAAAGGTCAAAGCACCGCTGCTGGTGCGACCGACCTAAAATGCTCCGCAGTTTTTTCAGAACCGGGGCGTCTCGCCCCGGCCGGGCCGCAGGCCCGGTCTGGTCCCCTCTCCCCCGAGTCCCCCGAGTACGAGGGAGAGGGAGTAGCGCGGAGCTTCGCTCCGACCGGGCCGACACGGCCCGGCTCCGAATCCACCTGGTAAATTCGAGCGGCCGGACCAGTGTGTGGCACAGCCGCCCTCGGCTGTGTCTTTTGCTTTCCGCCTGCGGCGGAATCACAGCCGGGGGCGGCGGTGCCACATTGCAATCGCGGGCGGTCAATGCATCGCACTTTGACCTTTCTTCCATTCCGATCTACTTTTGACGAATCGATGTTCGGCTCCCTTTCCCAACGTCTGCTCCCGCTGCTGCAGCTCACCCGCATGGCGCTGGTGTTTACGGCCATTGCCGACAGCTACGCCACGGCGCTTCTCGTGAGGGAAGTTCCGCCCGAACGCGGCGGGTTTGCCGCGGACGTGTTGCAGGCGGGGCCGATGCTCGCGATCGCGGGAATATCCATCGGGCTCTATGGGTTCGGGATGAGCCTGAACGATATTATCGACCGCCGACGCGATCGGCAGATCGCCGCCCACCGCCCGCTGCCTAGCGGGCGGGTGGGGCTGCTGACGGCACACTTTATCATGCTCCTGCTCGTCGCGGGCGCGCTGGGGGCCGCGGCGTTCTACTCCGCGTGGACGGGCAACTGGCGGTGCCTGCTGTTGGCCGTTTGGACCGGTGCGCTCATCTCCTTTTACGACTTGGCCGGCAAATACCTCGTCGCCCACGGCCTGCTCGCGCTGGGGCTGATCCGTTTCTTCCACGCCCTGATCCCCGCGCCGCAGTTGCCGGTGCTGTGGCACCCGCTGCTGCTGCTGAACCACGTGACGATCCTGTCTGCCGTCGCGTACCACTGGGAGGAGAAGCGGCCGGCCCTCACCCGCAACCACTGGTGGCTTGTGCTCGGCGGCTTGGCCGCAGTGGACGCATTGTCCGTGGGGTTCGTGGCGTGGCGGCGAGGGTGGTCGCACATGGTGCTGATAGACCAGCCGGCGATCGCGCTGCCGCTGATTCCCCCGCTCGCGGCCGTGGCCGCGTTCGTGGGCATCGCGTGGTACGTCCGCAGACATACCGCGACCAGCCGCGAGGCCGGGCAGACGGTGATGCTCTACGGCCTGTTGTGGCTTATCGTATATGACGCCGCGTTCGTCGGCGCGTACACCGGCTGGCTGCAAGCCATGTTGCTGGTGCTGCTGTTCCCGGCGGCGTATTTCTCCGTGCAGCTCATGCGGTGGTGGTCGAAGATTCTTTCATTGTCGCAAAAGCCGACGTTCAAAAGGGCGAGGACGTAAATCCGTCATTTGTCCCTGTCCTTTGTCATTAGCGGCGAAGCACAACTGACCAAGGACCAATGACAAAGGACAATTTCATTTTGCGCTTTGCATTTTGTATTTTGTATTTTGCATCGCGTCATCCGTTTCAGCCCGCGCCGCCCTCGCTCGTAGCACCTGCCCCGTCCAGATGATCTTCCACGTGAGCGGCTGAAACATGCTCCCCAGCGCCCGGCGCGACGAGAAGAGCGTCGCGGTTGCCCGCTTCAGTAATGTCGCGGCCTGGCCGAGCTTGCCGCGTCCGATCGCCTGCTTCGCCTCCTGCACGTACATGTTGACGCGCTCGAGCTTCACGTACGCGGGCGTGCCCAGGCCGTGGCGGGCGAGCACGCGGTCGATCTCTTCGAGCCGGCCCCAGCCGCCCGTGGCGGTCTTGTTCCCGGCGAGCCATCGGAAATTCGCCAGGACCCGCGGCACATACGCCACCTTCGATTTCTCCGCAATTTTCAGCCAGAGATCGTAGTCCATCGCCCAGTTGAGGGATGTGTCGACGCCTCCGACCGCCTCGAAAACCGATCGCCGGAAGAAGGCGGCGGGTTGGACGATGATATCGCTGTAATGAAACAGCCGGTGGCGGCTGTACGGCTCGACGTGTACGCAGCGTCCGATCAGGTTGTCCGAGGCGTCCACGAAATTCGCGTCGCCGTAGACCATTCCGACGTCGGGGTGCGCTTCGAGGAATTCCATCGCCGTGCGGAACGCGCCGGGCGCGTAGGTATCATCGGAGTTGAGCCAGGAGAGCACGTCCCCCTTCCCGCGTGCGAAGCCCTTGTTGATGGCATCCGACTGGCCTTTGTCTTTCTCGCTGATCCACTGCACCCGCGGTCCGAAGGAGCGGAGCACGTCGAGCGAATTGTCGGTCGATCCGCCGTCCATGACGGCGTAATGCACCAACGGCCAATCCTGTTCGAGCACGCTGCGGACCGCAGCGCCCAGATACTTTCCCGTGTTGAAAGACGGGGTGACGATGGAAAGCGTAAGCGTTTCGCCCATGACGAGTGGGCGGCATTCTAGCGATTTCGGGAGGGAGGCGAAGGGGGAGGAAAAGTGAAAGGCAAATCGCGCGGAATGGGGAATGACGATCGCACCGAGCGCGAAATTATTTTCTTTTGTTGCGGGCTCGTCCGTGGGATAATCGTTTTCGCTTCGCCGCGCCGGGGTTGCCGCGGGAGGGCCTTTGGCGCGGGCTCTTTGGCTTACTTCGAATCGCTCGGCGGTCTGCCGCTCATTCATCCATCGCTTGTTCTTCCGGCTGACTTCTGGGGCGAGTTTGAAAGGAGGAGCCGCATGCCTGTGCATCATTGAACCCCACCAAACAACCACTCCGGCCAGTCCCGCACCCGGAATATATGGGAGTCAGTTGTCAGGGGTCAGTCGTCCGCCATCGGTCGTCGGTCGCCCGCAGGCCATCATCCATCCAATCCCTGCCTGGTCTCCGGCAATTCGCAACGGACAAATGACATCGGACAAAGGACATTCCCAAGGGAGTCTGCCGTGACTTTTGTTCCACGCTACACCCTCCGTCCGTCCGTGCGTTCCCTCCTCGTTAGCTTTCTCGTTCACCGCAATCCGTTTTATCTGCTCAGCGCCTTGTGCATGGTCGCGGGCTGTTATGCGCTCAACAGCGGGCTGGCCCCGCGGACCGCCGAGGTGCCCAAGCTGCTGGTGTTGCTCGGCACGCTCAACGCCTACGAGGCGATGGTCGTCGCCCTGGGCCTGTTCCTCGTCCGGCGGCGAGGAATCTTCCGCGACGGGCGAACGCTGCTCCTCATCGAAGCGCCATTCCTGGTGGACCTCACTTTCCTGAACGCGGAAACCGGCTCCGTCAGCCTCGGGGCGGGGGCGCTACTCAGCGCAATCGTGCTCCTGCTCGCGTTGCTGAAAGTCGGAATCGTATTGCGCGTCCTGAGTGACCGTTTGCCCGGGCGGGCGTTCGGTTTTATCGCGCTGGAATTGACGGCACTGCTCATGCTTCCCAGCGCGTTCAAGTGGTTCGAGCACCGCGGCCCCGTCACCGCCTCGCAGTTCTATGCCGCTTGGTGGGCGACGGGCCTTCTGCTCGCGGGGTATGAGCTTCTCAATCGTTCGCAGCAGATGGGCCTGCACGATGCGGGGCTGGCGCGGATGGTCCGACGGCTGTATACGGCCTTGCCGCTGGTTTCGCTGATCGCGCATCTGGGGATGATGCACTGGGTGTACTGGGTGCGATTCTCCGCGGCGGACCTTTCGCCGCTGCTGCTCGGGGCGGCAGTGGCAATGGGGCACGCCATCCCAAAGCGTTCTCTGCCGAATCTCGTCGTCCTCCGCGCGATGATGCCTCTGGCCGCCGTGGGGCTTGCGGTTGGCGACCCGTTGCCGCTGCACCTGCATCTTGTCGGGCGAATCGATTTGACCTCACCCTTGCTTACGGTTGGGGCGGCGTACCTGGCGTACGTGTACTGTTTCTTCCTCTCCTACGCGCCGCTGCTTCTGGGCGGCGGGGCGATGGCGGTCGCGGCGTTTGCCCTGGGACCATCGTTCGGGCAGATCGTCGATTGGAGCCGTGCCGGCTCGCAGCGCCTCACCGACTTCGCGATGAAATTCGTACCCCGCACGGCGGTGCAATGGGGCGTCGTGGCCATGTCGGCGGCGTTCGCATTTCTCGGGATCGGAGCGTTCATCAGTTTGCGGAAGGGCATGGATCCCGAAGCGTCAACCGATGAGTGAATTGTGATTGGCGGTTATCGCATACGGATGCGTGGCATGATTTCCCTCCTCCGGTACTCCGGGGGAGGGTCAGGGAGGGGGCCCTGGGCGGACGGTTCAAGGTTGAAGGGTTCAAAGGTTCAAGGGGCTTGAACCTTTGAACCCTCCTCACAACCCACTCCAACCCTCCCCCGGAGTACCGGAGGAGTGAGAAGATGCCGCACCGAAGCCGTTACTCATCATCTATGAAATCTGCGCAAACTATGGTGGAATATTCCCGTTTTCACCAAGTCGCGAGAGTTCGGAAGGAAAGGAAACTTTATGACGCAGACCACCGGGGAGCCGAACGAGATTACTTGTCCACATTGCGGACAGACGTACGCCGTGCAGCCGGGGCAGTGGGCGCAGTATGCGGGACGGAGCATCGCGTGTACGAAATGCGGGCAGACGTTCGCGGTAGCAGGGCCGGCGGGCGCTGCACCGCCGCCATTGCCGCCGCCGGTCATCGGCGGGTACGCGCCGCAGCCGGGCTATCCGCAGGCCGGGGGCATCCCGCCCGCGGGGTATGGGTACGGGCCGCCGCCGCAGAAGAAGGGGATGAGCGGCGGGGCGATCGCGGCAATCGTCATCGGCGCGCTCGTCGTCGTGCTGGCGTGCCCGGCGTCGGTGCTGCTCCCCGCACTCAGCCGCGCCCGCGAACAGGCTAGGCGCGTGAAATGCGCCAGCAACCTCCGGCAGATCGGCCTCGCGTGCATCATGTACGCCAACACCCAGCGCGACGGCGCGTTCCCCGATTCGTTCCAAACGCTAATCAAATCAGGCCAGCCGCTGGACCCCAATGCTTTCGTCTGCCCTTCCAGCAAGGACGATCCGCCGACCGCTACCGCGGGGATCAACGTGCCCGGCCACCTCTCCTACGTCTACGCGGGCACGGGCCTGACGAACCAGGCCGGCGGCACGGAGGTGCTGGCGTACGAGCCATTGTCCAATCATAAGAATGACGGGATCAACGTGCTGTACGCGGACGGGCATGTGGAATTTCAAGGCAGGGCGAACGCCCAGCAGTTGATCCAACAACTCCAGTCCGGCCGGCGGCCGGGCGGGACGTTTGCACCGGCCCCGGGCGTCGGGAACCCGACGCCGGCGGACGGCGATACGTCGACCGACAAGTAACGGGGTCCCGGGCACGAGCGGAGGCGATTATGAACGGGCCTCACGAGGAGCGTTCTGGCCAGTCCCCAAAGTTGGAATATCGCCCGGCGGTAGAGGACGCGGGGCAGGCGCGGGCGTCCGCTGCTCGAATTGTCATGTGGACGATCGTCGGGCTTGGGTGCCTTGGGGTGTTTCTGGCTTCCACGCTGCTGCCGTCGATCGATCTTCGTGGCCGAGTACCACCATCCAATCGCGTCAAGTGCGCCTCAAATCTCCGGCAGATCGGCCTGGCTTGCGTCCTGTACGCCAACGGCGATCCGCAGGGAAGATTCCCTCCGAGTTTTGAGGTCGTGCTTTCGACGCAAGACATCACGCCTGAGGTCTTTTGCTGCCCAAGTTCCTTCGATGAGCGGGCAACGGGTAGCACGACACAGGCGCAAGTCGCCCAACTCTCGGCGGGCGGGCACCTATCCTACGTTTACGTCGGAAGCTCGGTGAAAAATAGTGACGCTGCCGACGTAGTGGTCGCATACGAGCCTCTCAAAAATCACCACGGCGCGGGGATGAACGTGCTATTCGTTGACGGGCATGTGGAATGGCTGACGGCCGCGCAGGGGGCGGCATTCCTCGCCGTCGCGCAATCGGCGGGCGGGAAGCTGATTCACTTGAACGGGACCGCCGCCACCCTGGCCGCTACGCAACCATGACCCCTGGACCGTGGCGGCGACGCAGCCCTGAATCGCGCGGGCAATAGTGGAAGGATGCAGCCGATGGAATCCACTTCACCGCCGACGGACCCGAATTTTTCTTCGACGCGCGACTTCAATGACCGCGGGCGGCGTCGCGCGTCGCGGAGAATCGTGTTGCGGGTGGCGATCGGAGTCGGGGTGGGACTGCTGATTTTCCTGGGCGTGTGCGGATGGGGCGTGAATCGGGCGCGCAGGAACGCCATGCAGATTTCTTGTGCGGCCAATCTTCGGCAGATCGGACTGGCGTGCCTCATGTATGCCAAGGATGATCCGCAGGGGCGATTTCCTCCCCGGTTTGAAGACGCGCTACTTAAGGAGGACATCAGCGCCGTGGTCTTCTGTTGCCCGGAATCGAACGACACGCCGGCCAAAGGTCCGACGACCCAAGCCGCCGTTGACCAACTCGCGGCGGGCGGGCACCTGTCTTACATTTACGCGGGCGCCGGGCTGACGATTAGGTCCGACACGAACTCCATCGTTGCGTACGAACCGTTGAAGAACCATCACGGCGAGGGGATGAACGTGCTGTTCGCCGACGGGCATATCGACTGGTTGACGACCGAGCAAGCGCAGAAATTGTCGGCGTTTGCGCAATCCGCGGCGGGCAGGCCAGTCCGTTGGGACGGGAAAACCGCTACTGTGGGCACCGCCGAGCGGTAGTCTTAAGCGGGCGGTGGCGGCACATGGAAGAAATGGTCGCGGCGTAGGCAGTTATTTGTTACAATCCACGATGCACGTCCGCGGCCGAATTCACATCCGGGGCCGCAGGAGCAAAACTGGGCGCTCAACAGCAGGACCGCCATGCTGGCACCACGCGAACTACCGGCCCTCCCGGCCATCGGCCTGCCTGAATCCCATTACGCGAAGCTGATTCACCGCGCCGACAAGCATGGGGATACGCATTTGCGCGAGGCGCTGAAGGTGGCGCAGTACGTGACGCTGGGGGTGGACCCGCACCTGCCGTGGGAGAAGAAGCAGCGCTATTTCGAGCACGCCATCCGCCGGCATTGTGAGCCGCCGCCGCTGGCGAGCGAGGAGACCTGGCTGTTCTACATGCAGCTCAAGGATCTGGTAAAGCAGCATGCCGGGCAGGAGGCGCTGAAGATCGCCAGCCATGCGGATGATGCGTATGCCCATCGCATGCGCCTCGGGCAGTCCGCCGATGATTTGCGCGGGGAGGCGCGGATGTTCTTCCGGCGAATCATGGGCGATGGCGAGGTGAAGCCGGTGACGTTCAGCGAGGACGACTGGCATCAGCTCAAGCTGATGCGCAACCAGTGGGTGTAAGCGACCTCCACAACATATGCGCAGATTTTCCGTGATAAGGCTCTTGATTGTACAAGTCCGATTACGCTATGATCTCAACGCCTGAAGGGGTTGTACTTCATGCTTCTCACAATCCGGCGTCCGGGTCGGCGGTGGTTTGGCAGACCGCCTCTTTAGGTCCGGGCGCAGCTCGAATTATCGGACCAGAGCCTTCCATGATTGGCGGAGGCCGTCGGGTTCGGCACGGGTGGGAGCGGTCGGATCAACTCGCAGTTACGCACGGCGTTTCCCATAATTTTTCCGCAGAAAGATCACCTCGGCTGGTGCAATCAGCCGCCCCGCTACAGTCCCCGCACGTCCGGTGACGATGAAGGAAGCAAGCTTATGAACAATTCGCACGTCCCCCACCCCCCACGCCCCGGCGGAATGCCCCGCACCGCCGCCAACCGCCGGCCCCAGCGTCAGCCGTCCGTCGTCGCATTGCCCGCGATCGATCGCCGGCGCGACAGCCGGGCGCCGATGCAGAGCCGGGCCGTTCTCACCGTGCTCGACGGCCCCAGCGCCAACACCGATCACGAGATTCTCACGCGCGACCTGTCATTCAGCGGCGTGTCGTTCCTGCTGCGCGAGTCGCTGGCGGTCGGCCAGACCTGTCGCCTCCGTCTGCAAGGCTCGGGCTCGCACACCACGCACTTCTGCGAGGTCATCCGCTCCCGCCCGCTGAGCAACGGCCGCCACGAAATGGCCGTGCAGTTCCGCAAATCGGTTTGACCGTTTCATACCCCGTTTAGTTCCCGTCCAAACCTCCTGCCCGCACGCCCCGCACCCGGCGCGTGACGCGTTCTGGCGCGCGAACAAAGCGAACGACCGGGCCCCCGCCAACGGATGCGGAACCCCGGCGGCGTGTAATTGACGAGCCCCGGCGATCGCGATAGCATGTCCGCCCGTCCGGAGAGATGGCCGAGTGGCTGAAGGCGACGGTTTGCTAAAACGTTATACGGTGTCAAAACCGTATCCGGGGTTCGAATCCCCGTCTCTCCGCTTCATCATTCCCGTCTTCCCGCTAAGCCGCTGTGGGTACAGCGGCTTAGCGTTTTTCTGCGTCCGACATATCGACCCCCTGGTGCATATTTGGTGCACAAACAGTGCACCGGGAGGTCGCGATGCCACGTTCGTTACCGGTGCCCACGCGCAAGCGCGTCGGGCGCGTTTCTCTCTTCGAACACCACGGCACGTGGTGGGTCTACCTCTTGGAGCGGGGAAAGGCCCTGCCGCGGCAAAGTCGGTGGCGCCGCGCTGGCCGAGTGTGAAGCGTCATTACTCAATGCGCAGCTCGTCGCCGCCGAGGCGGGATTGTCACTGGACAGTCTCCTGGCCGAGCGCTTCCAGACGCAGCTCCTCATAACGTCCTCTGCGGGGACGACCGTGCCCAATCCGGGCAAATGGGTTTGCCGAGCAATGCCGCGGTGGCGAGTACCGGCTCCGCGATGTCGGTGGGGGCGCTGCGTGCATGCTTCCTCGCCCACCACGAGCACGCGCTCAAGTCGGCCGTCGGCACCGTCGCCCGATACGCTTCGGCCACGCTGTACGTGGAGAACTTCGCCCGCGACCAGAAGATCGTCGACGCGCCGCAGTCCCGGCCGCCGCGTTCGTCGCCTCCCTCCGCTCGATCGAGGTTTCCCCCAATGGCCACCCGAACACGGCACGGCGCAGGCTCGCCGACAAGGGAGTTCGATACATCGTAGAGTGCTGCCGCAGTCTCTACCGCTTCGGCACCGACAACGGGGTGTTCCGGCCGGGCACGTCCAACCCTTTCGCCCCGGGTCATACGGTCCACGTCCGCATCCGCGACGCCAAGCCGATCTTCGTCTTCGACGCCGAACAGGAGTTGGCGTTCCTCACGGCAGCCCGGCCATGGAGCCTTGGTGTTCACTTCGCGCTGGCCAAGACGGGGTTGCGTCCGGGTGAACTGGTTCATCTGCTGATCGAGGACATCGACCTGGCCGGCGGCTGGCTGCTGGTCCGTGGCGAGCCCGAACTCGGCTGGACCACCAAGACGGCGACCGACCGCCGTGTCCCGCTGCTGCCGGAGCTCGTTGCCGTTTTGCGCACGCTCATCGACGGGCGCCGTGAGGGCGTGCTGTTCCTGCGCGAGCGGTTCGATGTTCAGCAATCGCGTACCTTTCGCCAATTTCCACCGGGGACTATCCACGCTTACATTTCCCGGGACATCGCGCACTGCCCCATTCTCCACACCCTTTTCCGGCCCCGGCCCATCTTCGTTGGC
>JAQGHP010000583.1 GCA_028288775.1 Phycisphaerales bacterium
AGCATGACGCCCAGGATGAACCACGGGGCGGCCTTGCCGATCGCCTGCTCACTGATGCCGCCGCTGTAGTAGGCGGTGCTGGCGAGGTCGCAGAGCACGATGGCGGCGGCGCGCCAGAAGCTGATGAAAGCGAGCGCGACGCTGCAGACGAGCAGAACGTTCATCTTCCGCCGCGCCGTCGCGTCGGGGAGCTGAGCCACATCGAAACTGGTGGATGGAAGGGAAGCCATGGCAATACAGAACCTCACCGGCCCCGGGGCGAGCGCGTGGGAGTTCAAGGGTTTGAAGGTTCAAGAGTTCAAGGGTCAGAACCCTTAAACAATTGAACGCTCCAACCTTAAACCCGCACGGCTAAGTCGGGGTTGGTCGTTGGGAGCTATGCGCAATCGAAGGGGTAGAACGCTGAAAATCAAACGGCCCGATGGGGCCGTCCCTAGCGTTGTAGCCTTTCACAAGCCGACGGGGTTAGCTGACGGGCTGGGAGGTAAAAGTCTCCCTCGGTCGAAAGGACCGATTAGCCCCTGCCGGCAGCGGGAGGACGCCGTCTGGTACAGCGATACCAGCCAGGCGTATTGGCCTCTCCATCGTGCCGACGTCGTGGGACACAGGCCCCACGTTGGGTTCCCCGCGCCCCCGTGGCCGGGGGCTTAGGCGCTGGCGAAGGCGGGAATCCTAGTGCGAGTTCGCCCGCTGTCAAGACATTTCCGGCGGACGCTGCTGTGAGCCCGGTACAAGCGGTTCCGGCGGCGGGTGTTAGGAAATCCACTCGGGCGCAACATTCCAGTCACGGTCATTGCGCGTCTGGGGGCAGTCTGTGAATTGACAGATTTGTTGAGCGCGACTTACGCTCGCGGCGGTGTCGCCCGACGCTCTGGTCACGGGAATTCAAGCTTCATGCGCGCTTCCAACGACGGCCCCACGAACAAGCCCGCGGCGTTGGCGCTGCTCTCGACCCAGCGGCCGCGAAACGTCGGCTGGCTTCAGGCCGCCGGGCTCTTGTTCGGCGATTGGGGCACGAGCCGGCTCTACGTGTTGGGCCTGGCGTTTCTCATTGCGGGCCACAGCAGCTTCTGGCTCGTCACGATGATGAGCGGGCTGATCCTCGCGGTGGGATGGGCGTACACGCAGATCTGCCGGATTTATCCCGACGGGGGCGGTGTTTACACTGCGGCGCGACGGCGCAGCCGCACGCTCGCGGTGGTGGGCGCGTTGCTGCTCTTCGCGGACTACAGCGTCACCGTAAGCTTGAGCGTTCTCGACGGCTTTCATTACTTCGGCCTGCCGCTTGCGCGACACGTTCACGACGCCCCACGGCCCGCGGCCAAGCCTTCCTCCGACCGTCCGAACGCGCAGGTGCCGGACGCGGGCGACGCGATCGTTCCCGAGCGCACGGCGCAGGACGGCGCCACGGGCGGCCCGCTGCTGGCGTGGGATTCGCCGGGGCTCTGGGCGATCGTGGCGATCGCCGTCATCGGCCTCTTCAACCTGATGGGCCCCAAGCACAGCAGCGCCTTCGCCGTCTTCGCGGCGCTGGGGATGGTTTTCATCACGCTGCTGGTCACGTTCAGCGCGCTGCCCCGGCTGAACTGGCACGAGTTGCCGCACCGCATGGGCACGCTGCATCACAGCCCGAAGAAGTTATGGATCGCGTTCGTTTCCATCGTCCTCGCGCTCAGCGGCGTGGAAGCGATTGCGAACCTGACGGGCGTGATGAAAAAGCCCGTCGCCAAAACCGCCCGCCGGGCCATCTGGACGGTGGCGATTGAAGTCGCTGTTTTCAACATCTTGCTCGCCCTGTGCATGGTCGCGATCTACCCGCTGGCACGCGACCGGCACGTCGCGGACATGCTCGCGTACCTCAGCGGAACGTACGTCGGGGAGTGGGGCGAGACGGCGGTGCGTCTTGTCGGAGGCTTGCTGCTGCTGTCGGCGGGAAATACGGCGGTGAATGGGCTGATGAGCATCGTGTACGTCGTCAGCCGCGATCAGGAGCTGCCGCCGGTGTTCCAAAAGGTCAACCGCTTCGGCGCGCCGTGGGTCGCGGCGATTCTCGCGGCGGGCGTGCCGATCCTCATTCTTCTCTTCAGCCATGACGTGGAGCACCTGGCCGACTTGTACGCCATCGGCGTGGTCGGCGCGGTCGCGATCAACGTCACGCTCTGCGCCCTGCATCCGCGCCTGCACCGGCTGTGGCGCAAGATTCCGATGTTCCTGCTGGGGTTGTTGCTCCTGGCGATTTGGGTGACGCTCGCGTTCACCAAGATCCACGCGCTCATTTTCGTCTCGGTCGTCATGGCCGTGGGCCTGGGCGCACGCGCCTTGACCAAGCTGCTTCAGGCCCGACGCGGCGAGCGGCCCAGCCTCCTGCGGCAGGCGATACACGAGCAGCTCACCCCGGACGCCCTATCACGCCCGAAGCTGCTCCTATGCACCTACGGCTCCGACGCCCTTGCCCCCGTCGCCCTCGCGGAAGCCAGGCGCACCAACTCGACCCTGATGGTCTGCTTCGTCCGGCAGGTCACGCTGTCTTACAGGCACCAAGGCCGCCGACTGACGATCGACACGGACGCTGCAGCCCTGCGGACCTTCAGCCGCTTCCTCGACCACGCGCATGGTACGGGAGTGCCGGTGCTGCCCGTCTACGACATGGGCCCCGACGCCGCGGAGTTGATCGCGGAAAACGCCGCCATATATGGTTGCGGCCGCGTCCTGATCGGCAGCAGCCGGCATGGCGCGCTCTATCATTTGATCAAAGGGCATTTCCAAACGCGACTGGAAGCGCTGCTGCCCGAGGATATCAAGGTCGAAGTGATTAGGCCCGAGACCCCGACGGGCGAATCGCCGCCGAAACCCTCGCACACGGGCGCGTGACTCTTTCGGCAACTTCTCTTTCCCTCCCCCGCGGTACCGGAGGAGGGAGCAAGAACCGCTGAACGTGTCTCGCACCCATCGCGGACTGTCCCGGAATGAAGACTCCGCGACTATCGTCGGGCGACGGCTTTCGTCTTTTGTGGCACGGGCGCCTCGTACATCATGTGGACCGCGTGCTGGCCTTCGTCGTAATAGTGCGGCAGCGAGCCAATTCGGCGGAAGCCGTTGCGCTCGTAGAGGCGGATTGCACCGGCGTTTGTTTCCTCGACTTCCAAATACACGCGCGACGCGCCCCGCCTGGTCAATTCCTCGAGCATCGCGCACAGGAGCTTTTCGCCGATCTTTTGGCCGCGGTGGGCGTCGCTCACGACGAGGCTGTAAATGCGCCCGGACACGCGGCCCTTCTGGTTGCGGAGCAGCGCGATGCCGTCACCGACGACGCGGCCGCCGGTCTCCGCGACGAGGAACACCGCGCTGTCGCGCTGCTGGAGGTATTGCATCTGCCGCTTGCTGATGGCGTGGGCGGAGAAGGTCGCCAGCTCCAGTTCGAGCGTGGCGGGCAGGTCGGCCTTGCGGGCGGGGCGAATGTGTACGGGTGACTGTGGCACGTCAATATTATCCGCCGGGGTATGTGGGGCGGGCAACCCCGCGCCCGCGGCGAGCAATTCTTCGAGAATGTTGGGCACGGGCGTCGGGACCGGCGCCTCGTCCGCGGACGGCGCGAAGCCGGTCGCGCTGACGACCGCCGGCTCGCGGCGCAGCACGAACTTGCGGAGCATTTTCACTGGCCGGTAGCTCTGCTTCGTCCAGGCCAGCGACTCCAGGCCCCAGTCGTCCCCCACGTTCACCAGCGGCAAATGCGCCCATTGCTTTTGGCAAAAGTCGCTGAAGATGAACTGCGCCAGGCCCTTCACGGACAGGTCGGTTTTCTCGATCGTAATGCTGCTCTGGTTCCGGCCGAGCGCTTCGCCGAAGGTAAACGCGCGGAGTCGCCACGAACGCTCCGCTTCCCCTCCAATTTGCATTTTGCAATTTGCATTTTGCAATTTGCAATCTTCTTGTTCGGCCCCCACGTACACCACCATCCCCTTCAGCCCCAGCACTTCCGCCGTCTCCAGGCACAGCGCCGTCGCCACGGATTCCTTCGCGCGCTTCAGCGCGTTGGAGTCCGGCTCTTCAAGATGCTGCGCGTCCTGGTGAATCTTCCACGTGTCCAGGAGCTGCATGCAGTCGGCGAGGTGACGGTCGCGGCTGTACGCCTCGACGCGGAACGGGTAGTTGCGGATGAATCGGTTTTTCGCCTGGCGCTTGCTCGCGAGGTCGCCGCCGGCGAGGTCGATCATGCGGTTGACGTCGTAGAGATAATCAGCGCCCATCGGGCGCGCCTGCATGCCCGTGCGGTCAAAACGGGCGAGAAGTTCCTCACTGGCGTACTCCACGCGGCTGCGGTGCGGCACGCCATGACGGACGTTGTAATCGTCCATCAATTCGTAAGCGCCCTTGAGCGCGCGGTCGCTGTGGGTGTCGCCGATGGGAGGAAGGAGGAGGGTGAGGTCGCCTGTGCCGTTGGCGAAGACGCACAAATGCCCGTCGATCATTTTCCAGAGAATGCGGAGGCTGTTCCGCCAGGTGAAAAGCTGAGAGAACGTGTAATCCGAGAGGGGCTCGGCAAGGGAAGTGAAATAAGGATCGAGGACGGCCCTATCGGCAAGCTCAACCGATCGCAGGCCCCAATCCGAGAAGGGGTCATCGTCCATAAAATTGACGGTTTCCTCCGAAACGACCGGGGAAGAAGGCAACCGACGGACGACGATGTCCGAGGCGACTTATACCTTCCCTTGTGGAACTATATCGAATACCTACCACGTTTGGTAAAGAAATTACGGATTTATTGCCACGCTATTTTCAGAAGACTGGCGTGTGAAGAGCACCACAGACCCGGCACATGCCGACTGACGCCAAATTTTGGACTGCCGTATTTCAGGCAATAGCCGGGCGTGGTAGGTGGTGTCCAAAAGCAGGCAATCAATTCGGTACCCATCGAGCAACTGCTCCCAGCCCTTCGCGGCCGAGGTGATCGTGCAGTACTCCCGCCACTGCGGCTCCGAATACGCTTCGATCCGGCCGTCCATGAACACGCGCCCAGTTGGCCCCAGCGACCAATCCAAGTACTCGCCCCATTCCAGCCGGGCGAATACGCGGGCTTCATCCGGCCCGCCCAAGCCGCGCTCGCACACCTCGCGAATATCGGACTCGGTCCGGTGTGCGCTGCGAACGCCGGCGAACACCGGGTTGTATCGGTCCATCCACGGGAGGCTCATTACTGACACGCCCGTCAAAAACATCATGAGCGCCGCCGGGACGAATGATCGTCGGGCTGCCTGCGCCTCCCGCGCCCGCAGCAGCGTGGCCGCCAGCAGCGACGCCATGATCGGAGCCGTCGCCAGCATCCACCATGCGACCATCCGCATCGACCGGCTGGCCAAAGGGAGGAAGCAGACGATCAGGCAAAGGTCCCGCAAGGTCGGCCTTCGGCGCGCCGCGAGGTATAGCAATGCGAGCGCCACGACCGACATCCAGAAGACTTTCCCGATCCACAAATCAGGCGTTGGAGGGAGCCACTCCTCCACATGTCGCGCCGCGGCGGTGTGGGCGATGCTCCCGACGTACTGATAAACCTTCCATCCGTACGGATTGATCAGCGTCGCGCCGCCGCACCCGGCAAGACACAGCACATGACGCCATGCAGCACCTTGGGCCGTTCCCTTGTCCGTCGGCGGAGTGCGACGCGTTTTACTTTCATGGTCTATTTCGTTGCGCGTTTTCGACCGCGAGGGCGGTGGCGCGGTCCCCATCCAGCACCGCTGCACCGCCTCGATGACGGCTGCAAGGGTGAAGGCCCCGACCAGCACAAGCCCGATGGGAAATCCGCCGTGAACGTTGGCCCATAGCGCCATGAGGACCGGGGGCACCCATAGCAGCCAGGGTCGGCGGGCCGCATCGTGCAGCACGCCAAGCAGCAGAACGAACAACAGCAGCGAGAGCGTCTGCGGCCGGATCAAAAAGAGTTGCCACAACCCAAGAAACACGAAAACACCCATCGCCATCGCGGCGACCGATGAACCCGAGGCCCGGCGACACAATCGACCGAGCACCGCCATTGTGGCCGCAAGGATGGTCGCGTTGACGAACTGCGCCAGCGGAAGGCCGCCCCATTGAAACAAGCGGTAATAGCCCACCTGTGTGAGCCAGTTCGCATCCCGCAGGAGATGCCCGCCCACGGTGAATGTGAACGGGTCGGCGTCCACCACCCTGCCCTGCCGGACGATCTCGCGACCGCGTGCCAGATGGTGCCAGAAATCGGTTTGGTAACCGCGGTCCATCGAGGCGGCGACAAACGCCAGCACCGGCGCGACCATCGGCCGCACCTGCTGCATCGACGGAAGGAATGTACGTCCTATAGCGCCCACGCGTAGGGGATGTATCGTCCGTGCGGGCCGAAGGATCAACAGGGAATTGGCCGTGAAACCGGCGAATCCGCGCCGGGCGCGTGAAATGAATGTTATGGGGCGTGACGTCGGCACTTGCCAGTTGACTGGCAGTCCAATCGACCAAATTTGTCGAATGCACTTCGGAGCCGGACCGTGTCGGCTCGGTCGGCGCGACGCTCTGGATTGCTCCCTCTCCCCCGTACTCGGGGGAGAGGGCAGGGGTGAGGGGCCGAGGGTGAGGTCGCGTCGCTTGCAATGAAAGCACAATTCGACGTTCCGCCCCTCACCCTATCCCTCTCCCCCGAGTACGAGGGAGAGGGGACCGGAGCGGACCTTCGGCCCGACCGGGGCGGCACGTCCCGGCTCTGAACGGTCGTGAAATACGTGAGATTGCCGGACGCCTGGGAGGTGTTCGGCCCCGCGCCGTTGGAGACTACCGCCCCGCTACCGCCGGGTCGGAGATCACCACCCGATTGCGGCCCGCGGCCTTCGCCCGATACAGTGCCGCATCCGCGGCGGCGATCAGCTGCTCGGTGCCCGAGGGCGCGTCCGTGCGGTTCGAGCCGATGCCCACCGACATGCTCATCCCCTCGTTGCGCCGCAGTAAGATACAGGACGCCTGGCGGACCTCTTCGCGGATGCGTTGCGCCACCCGCGCCGATTCCTCGGCGCTCGCCCGCGGGAGCAGCAGCACGAACTCGTCGCCGCCGTAACGCGCCGCCACGTCCATCTTGCGCATGTTCGCCGCGATCACCTTGCCCGCGATCACCAGCAGCTGGTCCCCCACCTGGTGGCCGAAACCGTCATTGAGCTGTTTGTAGCCGTCGAGGTCGATCATCACGCATGACAGATCCGCGTCGTAGCGCTGCGCCTCGGCGAAGATCTGATCGAGCACCTTCCCGAAATGTCGGCGGTTATAGAGCCCCGTCAACGGGTCGGTGGCGGCGACTTCCTCGATGCGTTTCAGCGACTTCTCGAGCTGCAAATTCTTCTCCCGCACTTCGCTCAGGGCGCGCTCGACCTCGAGGCGAAGGTGCTCGTTTTCCCGGCGCATCTTCGCAACCATCAAATTCTTCTCCACCACCAGCGGGATCGTGAACAGGTAGTCGCCGAACTTCACCACGTAATCGGTGGCCCCAAGTCGAATCGCCTCGGTCGCGATGCGGCCGACGTTTTCCCCCGTCACCATGATCACCGGAGTGCCGCAAAGCGCCTTGATGTCCTCGAGCAGCTGGATGCCGTTGGCATCCGGGAGATTGTAGTCCGATAAAATAAGGTCGAATGCCGCGAGGTCCTGCTGGAGCGCGGCCCGGCGGCTGTCCACCGCGACGACGGTGCCGGCGCCGAAGCGCTCTTCCAGGGTCTCGCGGATGAGCTCGCGCTGGTCCTGGTCATCTTCGATGATGAGGAGTTTGAGCTGTTCCAATTCCCACCGGTCCTTCTCTTGCACGTCGCGTTCAACGCTGCGGCGTCTGGCTTCTACGACCTACGATTCAATCGCTCTCGAGGCAAACCGAAAATCGCGAACCCCGCTTGCTGCCCATCAATCCGCCCCGCGCGGCCGGCGGTGTACCTTAAGCCAATAATCAACGCTCTGCTGCACCGCCCGCAGATACTGCTCCGCGG
>JAQGHP010000012.1 GCA_028288775.1 Phycisphaerales bacterium
ACGCTCGTGGACGTGTCGCTGACACACACGGAATACGGCATCGCGTCCTATTACGTGATCGCCCCTTGCGAAGCGTCGAGTAACCTCGCCCGTTACGACGGCGTTCATTTCGGCCACCGCACGAAAGAGCCGGTCAAGGACATCATCGAGCTGTTCAGCAAGAGCCGGGGCGAGGGATTCGGCGAAGAGGTTCAACGCCGCATCATGATCGGCACCTATGCCCTCTCCGCCGGCTATGGCTCGAAGTTCTATCTCCAGGCTCTCAAGATGCGCACGTTGATCCAAAAGGATTTCACGGATGCGTTCCAGAAATGCGACGTGATCCTCAGCCCCACAAGCCCCACAGCCGCCTTCAAGGCCGGCGAAAAGACCGGCGACCCGCTACAGATGTACCTCTGCGACGTCTTCACCGTGACGTGCAACATCGCCGGCATCGCCGGCATCTCCCTCCCCTGCGGCTTCACCACCGGCGACAAGCCCCTGCCCATCGGCCTGCAACTGCTCGGCCCCACCTTCAGCGAAGAAAAACTTCTCCGCATCGCCCGCATGTACGAATCGGCAACGGACTGGCACACGCGAAGGCCGAGCATTTGAGACATGATCACCGCGCGATGAAAACTCGCGAGGCGGTCCGGAACGACCGCAAGTTGGGCTGCTGCTGCGTCTCGCGCTGCCAAAGCCCGTTCGGTCTCTACCGTTTAGCCGCCCCGCTTGCGGGGCGCTTTTGGGAGCGCTCTGAGAAGCGCTCCGCAAGCGGAGCGGCTAAACAATGGCTCGACTGAACTCGCCGAAGTCCCATGCCACGATGGAAACGATCGCCTCCAAACCTGGCGCGTCAATCACTGCGAATCCGTATTACTCCCCGTCCCCGTGACCCTGGGTCTTTTTATTTAGGGCCGTTCACCGGATCGGGAAACCAATGTTTCTCTTTGGCGGCACGGCCGGATTTCGTTTCGCCGCAACGCGTGATGAGGGCCTTGTAGAAGCGCTCGGCCGCCGTGGGGTCTTTACTCTTGAGCCATCCACCCGCTTCGCACAGGAGTTCGGCCAGGGCTTCCGAACCGTCGGGCATGAGCTGCGCCGCGGCCCAGGCGTGGTCGGCGGCGGTGTAGCGGTAGTGCCATCTCCTATCGGGCTCCGGGCCCGAGCGCGCGACGCGTTGGATCTCGTCGTCGGCCGGAGGCAGGAGCTTGTCTTTCGACGCCTGCCGGGCCGCGGGAATGTCACTGCCTGGGTAATTGCCGCCGTCGGCGAAATCGTCGGGAGACAGCTCGGTGCCCAGGAGCTGCATGCCGCCATTGCGGGCGATCTTCGCGGCGTTCCACAGGGCGGCGGCGCGCTCGGCAGGGGCGAGCGTGGCGTCGTGCCCCGTCCGGATGTCCGAAATATATTCGTCCAGCTTGGAGCGCAGCTTGTCGGGAAAATAGGGGCGCGCTTCCTTCCAGCGGCCGACGCGGGTCAGCCTTCGGGCCAGCAAATGGCGGAGGTTGTCGTGCGTGCCTTCGGGACAATTGCGGCCGACATAGCCCACCAGTTCGTCCACCGTCAGCACGCGCTCGGCAACGTACGCCGCGTCGAGCCACCAGCCCGACTT
The DNA here is from genome assembly GCA_028288775.1 of Phycisphaerales bacterium. Classification (GTDB taxonomy): domain Bacteria; phylum Planctomycetota; class Phycisphaerae; order Tepidisphaerales; family Tepidisphaeraceae; genus RYN-428. The sequence continues at coordinate 1,595 of JAQGHP010000012.1, forward strand.
GAGGAGCAGGCCCATCGATTCGACGTATTGCCCCCGCGCCAATTGCAGCACGCCCAGCTCCGCCTCGATGCGCCGCCCTGGCCGCAATCCCTCTCCCGCCGACCTTTCCCGTGGTTCGTAGGCCCCGGGGACGTTCGACCAGATTTCCTCCTGCGGGAAAGCGCGCGTCGCTCCGGCCATGGCCTCGGCGGCCGCGTCGAGTTTGCCAGCCCGCAACAGGAGCTTGGATTTGATCCACTGCGCCGTGGGCGCGGCGGGCGCGGCTTTTCTGATCCACCGCTCAGCGGACGCCATATCGCCAGCCTGATAGGCGGACCAGGCCAGGCGGTCCGCGCCGACAATTTCCGCCGTCCCCGATGCTTCCACCGCTACCAGCCATTGCTTCACCGCGTCCGCTGCGGGCGGACCGTGAAAGTGTCCGCCCCGGGCCAGGGCGCACGCTGTGATGACGCGGCTGGCCGTTGCATCCGCGGCCAGGCTTTGCAGAAGCTTCGGATCGTTCTGCCTGAAAATTTTCCCGCAGACGATGGCGAGCGATTCGACGGCGGTGGGGTCGCCTGTCGCGTACTGGTCGAGATAGAGCCGGATCGCGCGGGCCTCCTGCCGTCGCAAAAACTCGGCCCGCGCTTCCCACCCGAGGCTGGAGGCGGCCAGCCCCAGGGAATCCTTCGCGCCCGCCGTCACGAGTTCTCGCACCTTCTCGAACGCGGCCCCCGCCCGCGCCGGGTCACTCTCCAAATACGACTTGCCGATCATGAACTGCGCCCAGACGGTGCGATGGATTCTTTGCCCGGGCGGCAATTGCAGCAGTGCCCCCCATACCGCCCGTGCCTCGTCGTCCTTGTGCATGCGGAAGCTGAGCACTCCCCGCAGATACAAATCGAATTCCGCCGGCAGCCCGAGGGGGCTTGCCACGCCCGGCGGCAGGCCGCCCACGTGCTTGTCCTCCTTCTCCGCGTCCATCGAGTCCTGCGTGAGCATCGCCCTGACGGCGGTGTACTTTTGCAGAATATCCAAACGCTTTTCGGCGGGGGTGTGGAGCGAATCGAGCGCCTGGCCCAACTCTTCCAAATCGATGGCCGTCGTCTGATCGAAGACATTTTTGTTGCGGGCCGGGACCAGCGCGTGAAAGACCGGCTTCTCGGTCGCGATGCGGGCGATCTCGACGTCGAAGTCCGCGACCGGCGCCCAGGCGAGCGACTGGCCGCTGTTGAACAGCAGCTGATTGGGGAAGAACGGCCCGCAGGCGACCGCCGGGGCGGCGAGCGCGGCCCCGGCCAGGGTGAAGGCGAGCAGGTTACGGCGTGTTGGAAGCAACATACGCGTGGACCTCCATGTCCTGACTGAGGCGCAGCCATCCGATGGCCCGTCGTCCGCCCGGTGTAATCCTTTGCGCCACCAACGCCGGCGACGGCGTCAGCACCATCCCGGCGTCGCCGGTGGTCTTTTCGAATCCGCCGATCGCGTCACACGCGACGATCGCCGCTCCCGGGCATTGGAGCGTCACAGATTTGGGCAGGTCGGAATCGGCGTTGCCGTCGTTTTGAAGTTCCACTTCGAAAAGACGGGGCTCGGATCGTGTGGTCGTTGCAACGAGATGCGACCGCGGCGAAGCGCCCGCCATCACGCATCGCAACGTCGTCCATCGCCAGTTGAGCTCATCATCCGCGATCGGCAGACGATACCAGATGAGGCCGATCAGGTTCGCGGGCCGATCGTTCGCCCACCCGCCGACAAGCCCCGCAATTTGCGATGGATCAGCCCGCAGCGCCCGCGTGGTGCTTCCCGGCGGAGGGGTGCCGGTATTTCCTTCGGCCCAAAGCCCCGCGAAACGCCCGGCATCATCGAACGTGACAACGTACCCATAGGTCGGCAACGCCACCCGAAATGGAACGCCGATTTGCCCCGCCGTCTCAACCGCCCGCCTTGCCGCGGCGGGGTCGCACAAGGTCATCGGCCCGTCCGCCGACGTCGGTCGCTCCAGCGAATGCACCTGCAGCACGTACCCATCACTCGCCCGCGCGAGCCGCGCGAACGAAGAATGCTTCAACCAGCTCGGCAAAGCCGTGATCGTCACCGGCGTCGGCGCGGCGCGCACCTTGATCGCGGCTATCCACGCCGCGTATCCGTCAAGGTTCGAGTCGGCACAGTCAAAATCGATCTGGATCTCGCAAGCCCCAAGTCCGTGCGCCTTCGCATCGCTGATGACCGATGCGGCCAATTGCGCCAACTGATCGGCAGTCCGATCGCTCTTGGAAAACGGCCCGCGATACGGCCCGATCCGAAGCGCCAGGCCGATGGGCAAGCCTGTCTGCTTCAGCGAATCGTAATCCACTTCGACGCGTGCGATTTCGAGCCGGCCGGATTTGAATGACGCCTCCGCGGCGAGAGGCACGTAGGCGGAAAATGACTGGGCCGACTGATGAACCGCTTCGCGAACCGACGGCGTCCAGTTGCGTTGCCAAATGTACGCCTGCTGCGAAAGCGGGCCACGGGCGCGGGTAAGCCTCGGCGATCGACGGACGCCCGCCACGATCGTCGCCAGCGCGACGGCAATAAGAAGGACGAGAACGAGCAGGCGGCGTGTACGCTTCACCGGGAGACCGACTCCTTTCGTATCCGCTCGCTGTGAAACTTTGCGAATGAGTGTACCGGAGTGCAGGGCACGAGCAAACCATTCTCACGGCGGGAGTGCGTGACGCTTTGGGCGCGTTGCCTTCCACTCTTTCCCCTCTCCCGGTACTCCGGGAGGCTAGGGAGGGGGCCGGCGTGAGGGTTGAAGAGTTCAAGGTTCAAGGATACGACCCCTTGAACCTTGAACCCACCCCACAGACCCCTCCCCAACCCTCCCCCGGCGTACCGGAGGAGGGAGCAGAGGGATCGCCGAGCGCGTCACACACCCGCGGCGTCGGGGCAAATCCGGTAAACTCCCGCCATGCTCTCGCGCGAT
>JAQGHP010000054.1 GCA_028288775.1 Phycisphaerales bacterium
CACGGGTTGAAAACCCGTGCCACGACGAGGCAGTTTCCCCGCGGTGTATTCAGGCGTGTAGGGTGGGTGTATCCGCCTTTTGTCGACCGCTTGAGAGTCAATTGGTGGGCGAGTACGCCCACCCTACGGGGCTTGAGGGAGAGGGAGCCAGACGGAGCTTTGCTCCGACCGGGCCGGCACGGCCCGGCTCTGAAATTACCGGACAAATTTGAGCGGTCGAACTACTGCTTCGTTTTCGCGTCCATCAGCTTCAAATCCTTCGCCCACTCCACGAAACGCTCGGGCCACGTTCCCATCGGGATTCCCTTTCGCGGGCTGATGCCGCCCCCGTGCCCGCCATGGCCGTAGATGTGCAGCTCCACCGGGATTTGCGCCTTGAACAGCGCGTCGTAAAATTCCACCGTCTGGCGGGCATGGAACGCATCGTCCACCCCGGCGCTCGTCAGGAACGTCGGCGGCGCGTTCTTCGGCACCTCGCTCACATCCATCCGCTGCCATCCCGCGTACACCAGCACCGAAAAATCAGGCCGGCAACTCTCCCGCTCCACGGGGTCGGCGGACTTCGCGTCCCCCTCGTCGAACTTCAGCGTCACCCACGCCGCCTGCTCCCCGCCCGCGGAGAAGCCCATGATCCCCACGCGCTTGGGGTCCACGCCCCATTCCTTCGCATGCGCCCGGACCATTCGCAGCGACCGCTGCGTGTCGGCCAGCGCGTCCGTCGCCGACCCGTACGGCCGCAGCCGATAGCGCTCGACGAACGCATGAATCCCCAGCCCGTTGAGCCACTGTGCGATGTCAATTCCCTCCCCGCCTACGTTGCACGTTTGGTTCCCCCCTCCCGCCGCCACGATCACGGCCATCCCGTTCGCCTTCTCCGCGGGCGCAAGGTGAACCTCGATCGATGGGTTGTGAATGTTCACCACCGACTGCACCCGCTCGGGATTCCCCTTGGAGACGTTCAACACTTCAGGCTTGTCGTACCCCGGCAAGGCCCGCAGCGCCGGCGACCCCTTGGGCCATAGCGTGACCACCGTCGCCCCGGGCACCAGCGGCTTGGGCTCCGGCAACGTGATCGCGCGAGCCCCTTCCGCTGGCGGCGCGGTCGCAGGCGCATCCGCCGCCCGCGCGACGAGCGCACCGAAGACCAGGGCCCATGTGAAATTCACGCCGATCCACCGCTTTGCGATTGCCCTCATTGCCTGCTCCTTTGATGTGGCGCGACCGGGAAGCAAGTGCCCCGACATCGCGACGATCTTGTTAGCATCGGCGCATATCCGTTGTTGACGCGGGCGGGGACGTTTCGCCACGAGACAGCCCCTTTGTCGCGGACGCCACCTTCGCAGGCCACGTGCGTAATCCAAGGGTGGCGTGACGCGCGGTACGAACATTCGATTGACCTTCACAAAAGTCCGACAACGCATCGGCACGGAATATTCTCCGCGGCTGGCGGAAGAATGAGTAGGCTATATGGGGTTCGCCCCGGAGGTTGCCATGGTCAAAGCCATTTCCGAGCAGATGTCCGCTCGCCAACCGTACGTCAGTTCCATTCCGCTAGGCGCCCAGGGATTTACCACCGGCGCGATCTTCTGCAGCGACGGGCGCTTCGCGGATCAGGTGGATGACTTCCTGCACAACGGACTTGGCCTGCCGGGCTACGACCGTCTCGCCGTGGCGGGTGGCCCGGCCTGTTTCGCCGGGCATTTTCTCGCCTACCGCGAGGAAGAGGGGGCGGTGTCGCACCTCAAGTTCCTGAGCCGTCTTCACGGGCTGACCAGGCTCATTCTCATCTCCCACGAAGGGTGCGGGTTCTACCGCGATTTCCTTCGCGTGCGCGAGTTCGATCTCATTCAAAAACAGTACGAAGATCTGGTGCGCGCCGCCCGCCGCGTGCGCGAGGCGGCGGGGCATCTTGAGATCGAAGCGCACTTCGCGAGGATCGTTGACGGAACAGTGCAATTCGAGCAGATCGCGGTTTGATCGTGTGCGGGCAAGCCATCTATCCGCGCAGCAATCGATACATGCCGGAAACTGCGCTGCAGATATTGCATCATTTCTAATTACGATCACGGCCGCTGCATTCCTTGCAGCGGCCGGCCGACTTCTTTGATGAAACACTACAGTGAAATGGCCCGATGATTTGGGTCCATTTCTCCGCTGCATTTTTGATGTGGCAGTTCGAACGGATTTTGCGCAGACGGCCCAATCATCGGAGCATATTTGGGAGGACTCTCATGTCTTGGCGCAACTCGTTCCTCGCCGCTCTCGTCCTCGGGTCGGCGGCCAATGCCTTTGGGCAGGCCCAGAATCTCCTGCCCGGTGCGATTCAGCCCGGCACGGTCCAGATCGGCCTGCAGCCGATCGCTTCCGGATTGACTGCTCCGGTCTATGCGATCGCCGCCCCAAAAGATCCCAACGACTTGTTCGTCGTGGACCAGGCGGGAAAAATCGATCTCATTCACAACGGCGTGATGCAATCCACGCCATTCCTGGACGTCAGCAGCCTGCAGAACGCAATCCCACTTCATGCCGGCTACGACGAGCGCGGGCTCCTCGGCCTGGCATTCAACCCCGGATTTAATGACCCGACCAGCACCGGATATCGCACGCTCTACACCTACCAAAGCGAGGCAACGGGAACGAAGACGGCGGACTTCGGACCCGCACCCGGCACGCTCACGGGACCCATCGATCACCAGAACGTCCTGGTACAGTGGAAAGTCAGTGCGTCCAACCCGAACGTCGTGGACCCTGCCAGCCGCCGCGATTTGCTCCGCGAAGACCACCCCGCCCTCAACCACAACGGCGGGACCATCGCCTTCGGCCCCGACGGCAAACTCTACCTCGCCATTGGCGACGGCGGCACCGCCAACGACAGCGGCAACGGCCACATCGTCTCCACGGGAAACGCCCAATCCCTCTCCGTCGTCATGGGCAAGATGCTCCGCATCGACGTCAATGGCAACAACAGCGCCAACGGCCAATACGGCATCCCCGCCGATAACCCCTTCGTTGCCACCCCCGGCGCGGTCCCCGAAATTTACGCCTACGGCTTTCGCAATCCCTACAAGTTCAGTTTCGACGGCCCGACCGGCAAGCTCGTCGAGGGAGATGTGGGACAGAACCAGGTCGAAGAGGTGAACCTCGTCACCAAGGGCGGGAATTTCGGCTGGGGAATAAAAGAAGGCACGTTCCTGTTCAATCGCACCGGCCCCAACGCCGGCACCGATAACCCCTTCAACAGCCCCGGCTCCCCCGCCGGCCTGATCGACCCAGTCCTCGAGTATGACCACAACGCCGGCATCGCGGTCGTCGGCGGCTTCGTCTATCACGGGTCGCTCCTGCCACAAATCGAGGGCAAATACGTCTTCGGCGACTTCAGCAACAGCACGTTCGCCGGCCCCGGAAACGGCCGTTTGTTCTACGCGGATTTGGGCACGGGCCAGATCAACGAGTTCGAAATGCAGGCACCCTTGGGCATGTGGCTCAAGGGTTTCGGCCAGGACGCCAACGGAGAGATCGATGTGCTGGCAAGCACGAACCTGGGCCCGACTGGTTCCACCGGCATGGTTTTCGAGATCACGCCGGAGCCGGGGTCGATGGGCATGATTGCGGCTGCTTCGGCGCTTCCCCTCCTCATGCGTAGAAAGCCTCGTCACCTCCCGTAGTGGTCCGCCCGACCTCAAGTGCTCCATAGGATTCAAGCGTTCCGTGGGATTTCAGAGCCGGGGCGTGCCGCCCCGGTCGGGCCGAAGGCCCGCTCTTCCCCTCTCCCTCTACTCGGGGGAGAGGGCAGAGTGAGGGGCCGAGCGTGAAGTTGCGCCGTTGGCAACGCCGGCGCAACTCGACGTTCCGCCCCGCACACCTTGAGATCAACGCCCACTTCGCGATATTCGTGGTTGCTCGGTGCGGTTCGAGCGGATCGTGGTTTAATCGCGGAGGAACACGGGATGAAGCACGCTTTGGTTCTGATTTGTGTCTTGGCGAGTTGCATCGCGCGGGCGTGGGGGGCGACAGCCGTGCCGGTGCAGGATTTCGAGAAGGATTCGTCCCTCCCCACGGTGTGGGTCGTCGGAATCCCCAACGACAACGCATCGGTGCGTCTCTCCGCCGACCACCCGCACGATGGAAAGCATTGCGCCGAGCTGCGCTACCATTTCACCGGCGGCGGCCAATAC
>JAQGHP010000065.1 GCA_028288775.1 Phycisphaerales bacterium
CGTACTCGGGGGAGAGGGTTGGGGTGAGGGGCCGGGCGTAAAGTTGCGCCGTCAACAATGAAGGCGCAATTCGACGTCCCGCCCCTCACCCTATCCCTCTCCCCCGAGTACGAGGGAGAGGGGACCAGAGCGCGCCTGCGGCCCGACCGGGGCGACACGCCCCGGCTCTGAAAAACTGCGGAACGTTCTAGTTTTTGAGGAGTCATAGGTTCGGCTTCGCCGAACATTCCTTCCCTTTCGCCATGTCCGCGATACGATTTCGCGAATGCAAAACCGATCGCTTCTTCTCATGCTCCTGGCACTTGTTGCGGGGTGCGCGCCGACGGAAACGTACACCGTTTCCCTGAAGAACCAGACGCCTCGACCGATCACGGCGGTGATCACGAAAGACGGGCCGCCGTTCGAGAGGGCGTGGGCGTCGCCGGAGGACGTGGCGGCGGACCGCATTTCGCCGGACGAGGTGTCGGGTCTCCAGGTCATCCCCGAGGGGAAGACCGGGACGAACGCGGGCCTGAGCGGGCACTTCGACAAGGGGACGCACGCGGTCCTGCGCGTGTACGACGGCAAGATGCTTCCCAGCGAAATGCTCCGCACGCAGCCGGGCCGCAGCCGCGTGGACACCATTTTGCACCCGGGCGAAAACCGCTTCGTCGCGCGCGAGACCGCGGATGGCCTGGTCGTCGAGCCCGCCGCCCCCAAGGCCCCGTAAACGTGGGGGCGAACGCCATGGCCTACGAACAGCACGTCCGCGAAGCCGCCAGCGTCACAGCACGCTGCGCCGTCATCACGCTCAGCGACACCCGAACCGAAGCGACCGATACCAGCGGGCGCACGATACAGAAATTGCTTACGGCCGCGGGGCATGAAGTTAGTGCGTACCGCATCATTCCCGACGACGCGGAACGACTCGACGCGCTACTCGCGGAGTGTCTCGCTCGCCAAGACCTCGACGCCGTCCTCACCAATGGCGGCACCGGGATCAGCCGGCGCGATCGCACGATCGAAGTGGTGGAGAGGCATTTGGACCAACCACTGCCGGGCTTTGGCGAGCTGTTCCGCATGTTGAGCTGGGAGCAAATCGCCAGCGGCGCGATGCTGAGCCGGGCGGTGGGGGGAATTGCAAAGGGAAAAATTATCTTCGCAATGCCGGGATCGACAAAAGCAGTGGAGTTGGCGATGACGAAATTGATCCTGCCGGAGCTCAGGCATCTTTTGCACGAATTAAGGAAACAAAAGTAAGAGGAAATCCGAAGTCCGAATCCCCGAAACCCGAATCAAATCGGAAATCCGAATGACCAAATCCCAAGGCGTGGGGAGCCACGAATGAACCCGAATGGGCACGAATAAGATCGAATTCATTCGTGTTCATTCGTGTCATTCGTGGCTCCCCCGAGTTTCGGAATTCCGACTTGGTCATTCGGATTTGATTCGGATTTCGTGGATTCGGACTTCGGATTTCGCGCACTCTTTCGTGCCCCCTGTGGACTGCATACAATCCCGATCTGATGATCGAACTGGGTGTCAATATCGACCATGTCGCGACGTTGCGGCAGGCCCGGCGGACTTACGAGCCCGATCCGGTCTGGGCGGCCGCGGAGGCGGAGCTTGGCGGGGCCGACGGCATTACCGTACACCTGCGCGAGGATCGGCGTCACATAAACGACCGCGACGTGGAACTGCTGCGGCAGACCGTGCAGTGCAAGCTCAACCTTGAGATGAGCCTCGTCGAGGAAATTGTCGAGATTGCTGTGCGGACCGCCCCCGCGCAGGCGACGATCGTGCCCGAGCGGCGGGAGGAAGTGACGACTGAAGGCGGAATCGATCTGCTCCGCGACGGCAGCCGGGTCACGGCAGTGGTGAAACGGCTCAAGTCGGCGGGCTCGGTGGTTTCGGCGTTCATCGATCCGGAGGACAAGCAGATCGACGCCGCGAAATCCCAGGGATTCGATGCCATCGAACTGCACACGGGCGAATACGCGAACGCGCACGGCGCAGAAGTCGATCGCCAGTTGGAACGCCTCGCCCGCGCCGCCGAGCGGATCAATCGTCTGGGCTTGCGTCTGCACGCCGGGCACGGATTGAATTACCGCAACGTCGGGCCGGTCGCGGCGCTGCCGCAGATGCGCGAGCTGAACATCGGCCATGCCATCGTCGGCCGGGCCGTGTTCGTCGGACTGCGGCAGGCGGTGCGGGAAATGAAGGATTTGCTGGTCATCGGTCGTTAGTCATTTGTCCCTTGTCATTGGCAGGATGGTTCCTTCCGCACGGATGACCAAGGACAAAGGACGAGGGACCAGGGACAAAGGACTTGATTATGATAACCGGTGCAATGACGGCGATGGTGACGCCGTTCAGTGAAGGCAAGCTCGACGAAACGCGGCTGCGCGATCAGGTCGAATACCAGATCAAGGGCGGCATCGACGGCCTCGTTCCCGTGGGGACGACGGGCGAGTCCCCCACCGTTGATTTCAAAGAACACGCGCGGGTGATCGAGCTGACGGTGCAATTTGCGAAGGGCCGCGTGCCGGTGATCGCGGGGACGGGCGCGAACTCGACCGCCGAGGCGCTGGAATTGCACCAGATCGCGAAGAAGGCCGGCGCGACCGCGTGCCTGTCGGTGAATCCGTATTACAACAAGCCGTCGCAGGAGGGGTTGTACCGGCACTTCATGACGCTGGCCGACCGCGTGGACCTGCCGATCGTGCTGTACAACATCCCCGGCCGCACGGGCATCACGATGACCGCACAGACGGTCGCCCGCCTGCACAAGGAAGCCCGCGACCGTATCGTCGCGATCAAGGAAGCGACGGGGATTCCGGACATGGTCAGCGAGATCCTCTCGCTGTGCGACATCACGATCGTCAGCGGCGACGATTCGCTGACGGTCCCGCTAATTGCCATCGGCGCGCGGGGCGTGATCAGCGTCGTCTCCAACTTGCTGCCGTCGGAGACGAAGGCGATGACCCGCGCGGCGCTCGAGGGAGATTTCGCGACAGCCCGATCGATTCACCTAAGGCTCTTCCCGCTGGTCCGCTCGCTGTTCCTGGACGGCAACCCCGTCGGTATCAAATATGCGATGAAGCTCCAAGGCCGCGACAGCGGCGAGCTGCGCCTGCCGCTGTGGGAGGCGGGCGAGGCAACGAAAAAGACGATTGAAGAATTGATGACGAAAATCGGAGTGATGGCGGCGCGGTAGTTCCTCGGTATTGCAGCCCCGGAGGGGCGTAAGAGCTTAGCCCACGGCGCGAGCCGTGGGAAAATGGCAGAAGCAGCCGATCAGCCCCGGAGGGGCGTAAGAAGTATCGGATTCCCAAATGGCACCGATACGATCACAGCAAACTTCCGGTCCACGCTTC
>JAQGHP010000077.1 GCA_028288775.1 Phycisphaerales bacterium
CGTTCGCCTTCGACTTCTCCCGATATCCCTCGTCGCGCGTTTTCTTCACGCGCTGCGCGATCTGGTCCATCGCCCATTCCAGCGGCACGGTCTGCCATTTGTCGCTGAACGGCGCGCGGTACATCTCGTTGCGAATGCGGTGCTGGTTGTTGCCGATCTGAAAGATATTCGCCCCCTTGGGACAGAGCGTGCCTTCATTGATCGGGCTCTTGGGATTGCCCTCGATGTCGATGACTTTGCCGGCCTTCGGGTAAATGTGCGTGCTTCACCCGACGGCGCAGTAGGGGCAAACACTATCTCTACGATTCGCGCCTTCGAGACGCGAATGCTTGTCCAATGACTGAAGGCTGTAAGGCTGCGGCGGGCGTGCCGGGGTGCCGTTCCGCTTTGGGCGGCCGAAAGTCCGGGAGGAGAAAAGGGGAAGCCTCATCGCGATGACCCGCCTTTCGCATAATTCTTGGATGCGCAATCGCTTTGCTTAAGCACCACCGTACGTGAGCGTCGCATCTCGTTTGTATTCCGCCGGTCGGCGGAAAGGAATGCGAAAATTCCGAGCGGAGGAACTGTCGTGTGACACAGGCGTCCCGCCCGTGCCGGCGATGTCGGAACTCGCGAATCGCCGCAATCAGAATTTTCTCACGACTAGCGCTCTCAGCACGGGCGGGATGCCCGTGTCACGTGGAAATAGATCAGTACTTCCGTGCGCCCGGTTGCGCGGAAAACAAACGAAACAACTCCACCGCCTCTTCCCTTAGAAATCCGGGGACAATCTCAATCGGGCTGCCGCCCTCGCGCTTGAGCTGCGCGTTGGAAACGGTGAGCTCGCTGAACCCGGCGGCCCGCGCGTCCGCGATGTCCGCGCCATAGACGATCCGGTCGATTTTGGCCCAGTGGCAGGCGCAAAAGCACATGGGGCACGGCTCGGTCGTGGAGTAAATAACACAACCCGACAAGTCGATCTTGTTGAGCTTGCCGCAGGCGTGGCGGATGGCGGTGACCTCGGCGTGGGCGGTGATGTCGGTGGTGAGCCAGACCACATTATGATCGCACGCGATAACTTCGCCGGCCTTGACGATCGTCGCCGCGAAGGGCGATTGGCCCAGCCGCATGCCTTCGCGCGCCTTTTCGAGGGCCATTCGCATGTAGAGTTCGTCAGGCATTGGTACCTTTCAAAAAGGCGCGTTGCCGCCGACCGGCGCATTTCCTTTGAGCGTTCCACGTCCGGATCGGTGCGGCTAAAGTGACGCCGTCGAAGGGAACGAAAATGCCCGCCCGGACGCGCAGCGCTTCGTATTGGTTTTCGGTGGCAGCCACATGGCTGATCCTAAGCGGCCTCTACCTGCTTTTCACATCGAATCTTCAGAAGGAGGAAGTGTTCACCGGGCTTGCCGCGGCGGCGGTTGCCACGGTCGGGTCGACCGTCTGCCAGTCGCTCGGGCTGGTCGCCTTTCGCCCGCGCTGGCGCGATCTGCGGCAGGCGTGGCGCGTGCCCTGGTCCATCCTCCACGACACCGGGCTTATCCTGCTGGCAATCTGGAAGCAACTCTTCACGCGCGAAGGCGCGCCCAGCATCGTGCTGGCGGTGCCGTTCGAAGTCGGCGACCAATCGCCCGCGGCCTGTGCCCGGCGCGCCTTGGCGCTCCTCTACACCACGATGACTCCGGGAACCGTCGTACTCGGCATCGTGGACGAGCAACGGCTGATGCTGGCCCACCAGATTGTGCCCGAGCCGGTAACCGAGATGGAACGGCAACTCGGAGCCCGGCCATGAACCTGTGGCTCTGGAACGCGACCGTGTTGCTGGCCGCCCTGCTGCCGTGCGGCATCGTCTGTTTTCGCGGGACGGTGGAAGACCGCCTCGTGGGCCTCGAGATGACCGGCGTGGTCGTCGTTCTGGAGTTGGTGCTGCTGGCGCAGGGCTTTCATCGCGTGCCGTTTTATGACTTGCCGCTCACGCTGGCGATCCTCTCGCTCGGCGGGGGTTTGGTGTTTACGCGGTTTTTGCAGAGGTGGTTATGAACCCGCCCGCCGCCCATCCCATGATCACCGGAATCCTGCTCGGCGTGGCCGTGGCGCTGGCGATCCTCTGCTCCATCGGCACGGCGGTGATGCGCGACCCCCTGCAGCGCCTGCACTATTCCGCGCCGGTCGTCTCCCTCAGCGTCCTGCTCATCGCGATCGCGGTGTGGCTGGAGGAGCACGATCCGCAGGCGCGCGTGAAGGTGATCCTGATCGGCGGCGTGATGTTCGTGATGAACGCCGTCTTGACGCACGCCACGGCGAAGGCGATCCGCATCAAGCGCGCCGGGCACTGGGACGTGCGCGAAGGGGAGGGGATCCGCGTGGTGGGTTCGGGCCCGCCGCCGGAAGGGAGCGGGCGATGAAGGCAGGGTTTCGTGAGTGCAAGACATATTCGGCGGTTTCCGCTCCCTCCTCCGGTACTCCGGGGGAGGGCCGGGGTGGGGGCTCGATGTGCGAGCAAACGCATTGCGGGCAAACCCCCTCCCTAACCCCCCTAACCCTCCCCCGGCGTACCGGAAGAGGGCGAAGGAAAAACCGTCCGAAGCGTCACGCACCTCTGCCGTGGCATGGGCGGCCCGCCCATGGCCCCGCCGCTCTAGCGGCAAGTACGGGCGATGCGCCCGTGCCACGATGAGTTGTAAAACCACTTCAAACAGTAAGTGGGTCGGAAGAGGAGCAGTGCAAGTGATCGGAATGCAGTTGGCGATTCTGGCCATCGTGGCCGCCGCGGGCGGGGCGGTGGTGTTTACGCGCAAGCCGGGGGAGCAGGTGGTCGGGGCGAGTTTTTTCGGGCTGATGTTGGCGCTGATGTTCTTTATCTTCCAGGCGCCGGACGTGGCCCTTTCGCAGTTGGTTATCGGCGCGGTGGCGCTGCCGCTGATGGTGCTGCTGGCGATCGCCAAGACCCGGAGCACGCAGATGCGCCAAGACCACGAACGCGAGCAGCCGCGCAAACCGGAGCGCGAGCACGGCCGGCACGGCCCGGATGAAGGGCGCTTCTCCCCGCCCGACGAAGAGCGTCCACCGGCGGACGTGCGCCAGCCCCCCGGCCGGCCGAGGGAGGCGCGATGAGGCACCCCGGCCGCATGGGCATTTTCTTCACGGGGGCGGCGGCGGTGGCGGCGCTGTACGCGCTGTCGGCGATCCGCCTTCCCGGGCCGGAGGATGTCCGCGGGGAGTACATGCGGATCATCAACGGCGAATGCGTCACATTCCGCCACGTCACCGATGCCGTCACCGCAGTCAATTTTGACTTCCGCGGCTTCGACACGCTCGGCGAGGAATTCATCCTCTTCGTGTCGGTGATGGGCACGCTCGTCCTGCTAAGGCAGACGGACGCGAAGCCGGGCGCCTGGGCCCCCGACGCCCTCTCTCCCGGCCGCGCCGTCGGCGCGAGTGACGCGCTGCGCGTCTGGATTCTCGCGATGACCGGACCCACCGTGCTCTTCGGGATTTACACCGTAATTCACGGCCAGCTTACCCCGGGCGGCGGGTTTCAGGGCGGCGTCATTCTCGCCACCGCGCCTTTGCTTCTTTACCTCGCCGAGAGCTTCGACGTCTTCCGCCGCATCACTTCCCACCGCTATCTGGAAATTGTCGAGGCCGTCGGCGCTGGCGCATATGGCGTGATCGGCCTGCTCGCACTGTTCCGCGGCAGAGAGTTCATGGCCAACATCTTCCACCTCGGAAAGGGCGGCAACGACATCAATCTTTTCTCCGGCGGGACCATCCCCGTGATTAACGCCGCGGTGGGGATCGAAGTGACGGCGGGCTTCGTGCTGCTGCTCTATGCGTTCCTCCAGGAAATGCTCGAGCGGAAGGAGGCGGGATCGTGATCTATTTCTACGCGGCAATGGCGGTGGCGGCCTGGCTGTTTTTGGTCGGGGTCTACGGAATCGTCACCAGCCGCAATCTCATCCACCTGTGCCTGTGCCTCGTGGTGGTGCAGGCTTCCACCTACGTCCTGCTGACGGCGGTGGGATACCGTCCCGGCGGCATCGCGCCGATCTTCGCGGACGTGAAACAGACCGACAAGGCCGTGGACCCGGTGATCCAGGCGCTGATGCTCACCGACATCGTCGTCGAAGCGACGGTCGTGGCGCTGCTGCTCGCGCTGACGGTCCAGATCAAAAAGAAGACCGGGACTCTGAACCCGGACAAGGTGAATCTGATGCGAGGGTAATAGGTGCGAAGATGTGGTTCCCTCCGCTGCCCGTTGTCATTCCGCTGATCGTCGCGGCGAGCCTCGTCGCGATCGGGGCGTATTTGCCGCGGCGGGTGCTCGATCTCGTCGCCTGCGCCACCGCCGCTTCGGTGTTCGCGATTTGCTGCCATCTGGTCGCGGCCAGCGCCGATCAGCCGATCGTTTACTGGTTCGGCGGGTGGCGGCCGGAGCACCGGTTCGCGCTGGGCATTTGCTTCGTGATCGACCAGGCCGGCGCGGGGCTCGCCGCCCTGGTGTCGTTGCTGGTTCTCGCGGCGTTTCTTTTCTCCTGGCAATACTTCGAGTCCGTCAAGTCCCTCTACCACGCGTTGATGCTCGTGTTCCTCGCAGGCATGTGCGGGATGTGCCTGACCGGGGATTTGTTCAACCTGTTTGTATGGTTTGAGTTGATGAGCGCATCCGGCGTCGCGCTGTGCGGGTACAAGTCCGAGGAATTCGGGCCTCTTCAGGGCGCACTGAATTTCGCCATCCTCAACACGCTGGGCGCGTACCTCTCGCTCACCGGCGTGGCCATCGTCTACGCGAGCGTCGGCGCGCTGAACTTCGCGCAGGCATCCGCGTCGCTCGCGGCCCACGACCCGGGCGGGTGGCTCGTGCCAATCGCATTCCTGTTCGTCATCTCCGGTTTCCTCGTGAAGGCGGCGGCTTTCCCGTTTCATTTCTGGCTGGCGGATGCCCACGCCGTCGCGCCAACGCCCGTATGCATTCTCTTCTCTGGCGTGATGGTCGAGCTCGGCCTATACGCGGCGGCGCGGGTGTATTGGTCGGTCTTCGCCATCCCCCTCGCCGCCCATTCCAGCGTCACCGGCGCGCTGTTCCTCACGATCGGCACGCTTACCGTGATCGTCGGCGGGATCGAATGCTTCAGCCAGCGCCACCTCAAACGCCTGCTCGCATTTTCGACCATCAGCCACACGGGCGTGATGTTCCTGGGCGTCGGCCTGCTCTCGGCGGATGGGCTCGGGGGCACGGCCATTTACCTGCTCGGTCACGGGCTGGTGAAAGGGGGCCTGTTTATCTGTGCCGGGATTTTGCTCCACCGCTTTCGGAGCGTGGACGAATTCGAGCTCCATGGCAAAGGCCGCGAGCTGCCGTGGACGGGATTGCTCCTGCTGTTGGGGGCACTGGGCCTGGCGGGTATGCCGCCCTTCGCGACGTTTTTTGGTGAAGGCCAACTCGCCGACTCGGCCCGGCGGCATGGGCTCGGTTGGGTTTCCGGGGTGATGATGCTTTCGGGAATCCTCACGTCCGCGGCGGTGCTGCGGATCGGCGGGCGGATCTTCCTGGGATGGGGATTGCGCCGGCCGTTCGATTCGGATGAAGCCCCGGCCATTCCGATGGAATCGGAAACGCACGGCGGGCATCGCAACACGCCGGGGACCATGTGGCTGCCCGCGCTGGCCCTGATCGCCGGCGCGATGGCCGTGGCCCTCGCGCCGTCCGTTCGCATCGCGGCGCTTCGGGCGGCGCACCGGATGGAGGACACGCGAGGCGTGACGGACCACGTGCTTCTCGGCACGCCCATGGCGGCCGTGCCCGAGGTGCATATCGCGCCGGCGCTGGGCGAATTGTGGAAGCCGGCCGTGAACGTCGCCTGCGCGGCGCTGCTGGCGCTCGCGGCGTTGTTCCCCCGCGCGCTCGGGCGCGCCCGCCGGGCGGTGGTGCATGCGATCGAGCGGGCCATCCATCCCCTCCGGGCGATGCACACGGGCCGTGTGGGCGATTATGTCGCGTGGTTCATTCTGGGCGTAGGGGTGTACGGCGCGATGCTGGTGTTCGGGTATCGGCGATAAATGACCGTGCGATTCGTATTTTGTGGTGCAGGCTGTGGGCCTGCAAATGCAGCCTGAAAGGCTGCACCACAAGCTATTCGGACAAGCGCATTTGGCACGCACGCCCGGTACACTCCCCTGCATGAACACGCCACGCTTATTTCACGTCGTTTCAGCCTGCTGCATCATCGCATTGCTGACGGTCGGTTTGTTCGCCGCGGTGCCCGGCGCAGGCGCGGGCGATCCGAAATTCGCCGCCGTCCCCGAGCGGATGAAGGAGTTCATCGCGAAGCATGAAATCGCTGGCGCGGTGACGCTCGTGGCAAATCGCGAGAAAGTGCTGACGATCGACACGGTCGGGCAGGCGGACGTCGCCGGGGATAGGCCGATGCAGGCCGACACGATGTTCTGGATCGCGTCCATGACCAAGCCGATCACCGGCACGGCGATCATGATGCTGCAAGAGGAAGGAAAGCTTTCGGTCGATGACCCCGTCGGCAAATACATTCCCGAACTGGGGGAGCTCAAGACCGCGGACGGGAAGGCGCATGTCATCACGCTCAAGCACCTGCTCACGCACAGCTCGGGCATGCCCGACTTGAGCAACGACGAAGCGAAGACCGCCCACACGCTGGCCGATTTGGTGCCGTTCTCGGCGAAGAAAACGCTGCAGTTTGAGCCGGGGTCGCAGTGGCGGTATTGCCAGTCGGGGATCAACACGCTGGGCCGGGTGATCGAGGTGACGTCGGGACAGTCGTACCCGGAGTTTTTACAGACGCGGCTGTTTACCCCGCTGGGCATGAAGGACACGACGTTCTATCCGACAAAGGAACAAGTGGCCCGCCTGGTAAAATCGTACAAACTTGCGGACGGCAAACTCGAGGCGGTGCCTACGCCGTTCCTTGCCGGGCATGATCCGTCCCTCCACGACTACTACCCCGCCGCCAACGGCGGACTCTTTTCCACCGCCTCCGATTACGGCACTTTCCTCCGCATGGTCCTCAATCAGGGGACACTCAACGGCAAGCAGTACCTGAAGCCCGAGTCGGTCAAGCAGATGACCACCGTGCAAAGCGGCGACCTGAAGACCGGCTTCACCCCCGGCAACGGCTGGGGCCTGGGATGGTGCGTAGTGCGCGAGCCGCAGGGCGTTTCGCAAGCCCTCTCCCCCGGCTCCTGTGGCCACGGCGGCGCGTACGGTACGCAGGCGTGGATCGATCCCGTGAAGGGCGTCGCGTATGTGCTGATGGTGCAGCGCGCGAATTTCCCCAACTCTGATGCCTCCGACGTGCGCAAGGCTTTCCAGGACGCCGCGGCGGCGGCGCTGGCGAAATAAGCGAGCCACAAGATCTTATTTTCTGAACTGCTTCGTCGCTTCGAGATAGTGGACGGCGGAGTACCACACGACGTTCATTCCCAGGCGCATGGCCTGGGTGACGATGGCGGGGGGCTGGCCGCCGTGGCCGGTTTTCCAGGCGTCGTTGAGGTTGCCGGGGTAGTAGAAGACGCCCCAGCGGCCGTCGAACTTCATCCCGCGGGCGCGGGAGCCGTCATGGTGCCAGAGCGGCGGCGCGCCGCCGGGGAAGCGGAAGGGCTGGGAGAAGATCGGGTCGTCGTTGGAGATGTCCAACAGCTCGCGCTCGGGGAAGACTTTCGCGATGAAGGAGCGGAATGCCCGGCCCCACTCCTCGCTGCCGGCGTCGGCGAAAATCATGCCGCCGTCGAGGACGTACTGGCGGAGGATGCGCACGTCCTCGCTGGAGAGGTTGATCGCCGGGCCGGTGCCGGTGAAGTAGACGAAGGGGGGCGCGAGGCCTTTCTTGAAGCTTCGCAAAGTGGCGACGGGGATCGCTTCGGAATGGTCGGCGGTTTTGAGGTGGCTGACGCGGTGAAGCTCTTCCAGGAAATTGAGATCGGCGCGGGATTCGTTGTCCATCCCGTCGTTCCAGCCCGGGTCGTCGTACTGGAGTCGGCGGAAGTGGAGCATGCCGTCGGCCGAGCCACCGCCAAATCCGCCGCCCGATCCCGGCCCGCTGCCGAATCCGCCCGAGCCTTCTCCCGCGAAGCCCCCGGCGTTGGCCGCGTCCGCGTCCGCGGGGTTCGCGACGTACTGGTTCTCCGTCACCTCCGCGACGTCCGTGGCGATATGCGAATCGTCGATCGAGGGAAAGTAAAGCGAGATGGCCGAGTTGGACCGGCCAAAGTGTTTCTTGCGGCGAGGGGGCTGCTTGGCCTGCTTCATGAGCTTCACGACCGCGACCTTCTTGCTGACCGCCCCGTCCGCGCCGCCACCGCCTCCCCCTCCGCCCCCGCCGGGAATCGGGTCCGCCATGGAACAGCCGCGTGCGATGAAGAACGTCGAGCCGACGATCACCAGCACGTGCGCCAGCACGCTCCAGCCGATGCTCGTGTACCACACGGGGTCGTGCGTGCGCATCAAGCGGCGTGCAGTTTCCTGCGGATCGCTCAGCGATTGATGAGCCGGCGCGGGCGGGGTTGGAGTGGCGGGAATTTTCATTGGAAGGCGATCAGGTTTTTGTGGAGCAGGCTTTCAGCCTGCTTCCACGGCAGGCTGAAAGCCTGCACCACAATGGATCATCATCGGCTCGCGAGACGCCGGGCGATTTCACGCTACTTCAGCGAACTGTCATCGAGATTGAAGCCCTGGTGCTGCGGATCCTTCGGGATCTCGCCAGGCTTCGCCTTTTCGTTGAGCTTCTTCACCTCGGGATTGTTGGCCCGCTGCTCGAGCAGCGCCTTCTCATCGTCGGCGGGTGTCCCCGCCTTCGCCGGCTGCGGCGGGGCGACGGGGCTCTGTGCTGACGACGTCGAAGCCGGCACTACTTGCGCCGGCGGCTCGGGTGCAGCCGCGGCGGCCTGCGCGCGGGCCCCGGCGCCGGCGGGGTCGATCCAGTGGTCGCGGATGTACCCCAGCGACGTCGCCACCATCACCACCAGATGAATCACCAGCGCGACGCCCACCCACGCCAGCGTTGGGCGGTTCGACGCGTCCGCGACCATCCGCTTGGCGGTCGTCGGCTTCAGGCTCTCAATGACTCGGGCCATGGCTTCTCCTCAAATTCAGGCAGCTACTTGATCTCATGAATGATCGAGATCACGCCGCCGGCGTTGGCGATCGCCTCGTAAATCGGGCGATAAGTCTTGTACTTGAGCATCTTGTCACACTTGAACCGCACTTCGCAGTCCTTCGGGTCGGTCTTGCCGGCGAGGCGGTTGCGCAGCGTGCTCTCCAAGTCCGCGGGCGTGGGAAGCTGATCGTCGTCTATAAAAATCCGCGCCTGGCTGTCGAGCGTAACGGTGATCTGCGAGGCGGTCTGCGTCCCCTTGGGCAGCACCGGCAGCGGCACGGTCGTCCGGTCCTTCATGAAGGTCGCCGTGAGCATGAAGAAGAAAATGATGAGGAACGCGATGTCGGCCAGCGACACCATCTGCGTCTCCTTCACCGGCTCCATGCGTTTTCGGGCGATGTGCATCGGCTACTTCTCCTCTTCCATGACCAAGATTCCGCCGGCCTTTTGGATCGCGTACATGATCTCCGTGTCGCGCTGGAACGTGAGGTCGTCGCGCCCTTGCACGATCACGGCGCGCTCCTGTTCGGTCTTGCGCCCCTTGAGCGCCTCGGCGATCCGCGGCTGAAGCTGCGCGAACGGGACCGGCTTGCCGTCGATCAAAACCTGCGTGTCCGTCGCCTGCACCGTGATCGTCTTGGGGGCCTGCTGGGCCTGCTGCTTGCCCGAAGCGCCGGGGATGTCGAGATTGAGCGCGTTGCTCACGGCGAATGTCGCGGCGACGAGGAAAAAAATAATGATCTGCCAGGCGATATCCGCCAGCGAGATAAACGGAATATGGGGCTCGGGCCGGTTACGCCGCTTGCCGATTTTCATGGTCGCGCTCCCGGGCTTACGAAAGTTGGGCTGCCGTCGCAGGCGTGGCCGAGCGCGCGCCGCCGTTCGCGTCGATCGTGGCGCAGGTCTCGGCCTGCGGGCGGATGGCCGCGCTGGCCTGGGCGTAGAGGATGCGCTCGACGAGCGCCGTGCCCGCCGCCTGCACGCGCAGGACGAAACGGTTGACCCGGGTGGTGAAGTAGTTGAATTCGACCGTGGCGAGGGCCGCGACGATCAGGCCTCCGGCAGTGCAGTAAAGCGCCTCGCCGATGCCCCCGGCGACGGCGGACGCCGTCAGTGACCCGGCGGTCTTCATGTCGAGGAACGCCCGGATCATCCCCGTCACCGTGCCCAACATCCCGAGGATCGGCGCGAGCGACGCGACCGTGGCGAGGGTCGTCAGGTTGCGCTCCAGAAATTCGACGACGTATCCGCCGTGGTCTTCCATCGCGGCGACGATGCCTTCCTCGATCTCCTCGGGCTTCTTGCCGATGCGCTCCAGGAAGACGAGCTTACGGAGGCCGATCCCCAGTGTGTCGGCGATCGGCCCGCCCGTGGCGGTGCAAAGGTCGATTGCCTCCTGAAGGCTTCCCTGCTCGATGAGGGCGAAGAGCTTTCCCAGCAGGGCTTCGGAATCGACATTGGCCTTGCGGAGCGTGCGCCAGCGTTCAAGCGTGACGCCCATGGCGATCACGGAGCAGGCGCCGATGATCCACAGCGCCCATCCGCCGCGGACGAAAATATCGATCATGGGGATTCCTTCATTTACAAAACGACGTTGCAGTTCGCGTTACCCAGCCCCGGAGGGGCGAAAGACCTTAGCCCACGGCGCGAGCCGTGGGAAAAGATCGGCCAGAGGCGCATAGCCCCGGAGGGGCGTAAGAAGCTCTGGATCGACCGGTGCGTTGGTCACTCGGAACGCGTGCATTCGTGCGGCTCGGACCTGCGGTCCGACCGGGCCGACACGGCCCGGCTCTGAATACCTCTTGCCTGAACATGCCTTCCGGCCATCGGACACCGCTCGGGAATCGGGCGCTTCTTACGCCCCTCCGGGGCTGGTTGCTCCATGTTATTTCCCCACGGCTTGCGCCGTGGGCTAAGGTCTTACGCCCCTCCGGGGCTGGGGACAAAACATCATGTCCGCTGTCGCTCACGGCGTCTTCGGTGGCGGGCCGCCCGCCTGGATCTTTTCGTCGATCGTCTTGAGGAACGAGCGGCCCTTTTCCGCGGACTTGGAGTTGGGGTACTCCGAGAGCAACTGCTCCACCTTCTGCTTGGCCATCGCGTAGTTCCCGCTGCGGTACGCGGCAATCACCCACTTCAAAAGCATTTTGTCCAGAAAGCTCGCGTCCGGGTAGTCCTGCGTCACTTGCTCCATCAGCTCGATCGCGCGGGGGTAATCCTTGGCCGTGATGTAGTAGTTGGCGATCTTGTCCAGCGCCTCGCCGGCGAAGGGGGACGTGGGGTACTGGTCGGCGCACTGTTTGTACGCCTGCATCGCGCCGGTCAGGACCGGCGGCTTGTTGTAGCGCTCCCCGTCTGCGATTGCCAGCCGCTCGAGCACGACTCCCACCTCGTACTGCGCCTCGGCCTTGAGCTGTCTTTTGGGCAGCGCGATCACCGCGTAGAAAATTCCCAGCGCGTCCGCCGGGTTGTCGCTTTCCATGCGGGCCAGGCCGATCTTCAGCAGCGCCTTGTCCACCAGGCTGGAATCCGGGAACAATTCCGTCAGCGAGCGGCAGACTTCGATCGCCTCGCCCATCTTGTCCTGCACGAGCAGCAGGTCCCATTTCACACTGAATGCATCTTCTACAATCGAATGATCCAGGCTCGCCTTCAGGCTCGTCGCAATGACCGCTTCGACACGGTCGAGCCCTTCCGTCGCCTTCTCCGAGGCCTTGTTCGTCAGCCCGACGTCCTTGAACACCTGCCCGAGCTTCAGGAAAATTTTCGCCTCGATGAGGTCCTTGCGGGCCTTGAGATCGAGGGAATCAACCACGCGGTGCTCGACCTTCACGTCCTGAATTTGCCCGATCAACAGCCGGGCCTTGGCCGTGACGGTGCGCGATTCGCCCATGATATTCGCCTCGTCCACGTACTCGATGACCACCTCGTCCCCCTTCATCACCGACAGCGTCTTGCCGTCGTGGGTGATTTGGGCGGCGTCGGAGACCACGTGTGGGACGATCTTGGCGGCGAAGACTCCGCCGTGCGATTCGAGCTCTGTCAGCGTGACGGTGATCTCGTCGTGCTTGGCGTATTCCTCTTTCTGATCGAGATCGATGCCCGTCTTATCGGTGGACGCCGCGGTGGGGGCGGATTTTTCGGCGGGGGCTTCGTCCTTCTCCACCTTGTATTGCGAATAGACCTTGGCTGTAAGCGTGTCGCGCTGGTCGGAGACGTCGCGGTCGAGGTCCTTGATCCGCAGGAAGCAGTCCTGGTCGCCGAAGACGCCCTTGGTGTATTCGCGGTACGCCCCGTCGGTAAATCCGACCGCGGCAGTGGAGACCATCTTCACCGTCGTTACGCGATGCACGTTCTGCTTGCCGGACTCGGTGTTCTTATCGATGTAATCGACCGTGACACTATCCCCGCCGATGATTTGCAGCGTGCCGTCGCCGGGCTTGGGCGCGCCCAAGGCGGTGGGGAGCGAGCCGATGTAGTATTCGCCGCTGCGGCCCAGGGGCTCGAGGGAAATGGTTTCCTTGTCGCCGCTTTTGGCGGTGAGCAGCACCGAGATTTTCTCACTCGAGGCCCGCTGCACGACGAGATCCTTGTCGTAGATTTTCACGTACAGCCGCTGGCCCGCCTCGGCGAACTGCTCGCCCTTCGCGTCGGGATCGACGCTGGTGCCGACCATCTCCAGCGCCTCGACCGCCTTGGCCCAGCGGCCGAGTTTGAAGTGGCACTGGCCGATGTAGTAATAGCTCTCGTTGGCGAACACGCTCCAGGGGAACTCACTGGTCACGCGGCGCAGGGACATGAACGCCTTGTCATAGTTGCCCAGGTTGTAGAAGCAGATGCCGGTCTGGTAGAGGCCCTCGGCCTGCTGGTCGGGGTTCTCGGCGTCGGTCAGGTGCTCGAACTGCTTGATGGCCAGCTCATACGTGCCGCGCGAGGTGTAATATTTCCCGAGCGCCAGGTACGCCTTGAGCCGTGCCTTGGACTTGGGGAACATCTGCGGCACGGACGCGATCATCTTCACCGCCCGCTCGTCCTGTTTCAGGTCGAGCAGTTCCATGCCCTTGTTGAGCATGTCGTTGGCCTTGAACTCGAGCCGAGATTCTTCGGTGTCCGCCTTGGGCGCGGCCGCGGGCACGGCGGGGGCCTGCTGCGCGAGCGACAGCGCGGGGCCGCCCGCAAAGACCGCCGCCATCGCGATGCGAACACAGCCAAATCGGAAAAGAGGGTTCATGACAAATCCTTCTCGGGACGTTCAGCACGCGCGAAACATTCCTCGTGGCACGGGTTTTCAACCCGTGCGGGCGGCGTTGAAATATCAGTCATCGCGTTTTCTCAATCTCTCGACTTCCGCGCCGCTCGCACGGGTTGGAAACCCGTGCCACAAGGACATCATTCGGATGCGCAATCGGCAGTCCCGAGGCCGTCGTAATGTTCATTGCTCTTTCGCCTCGCTCTCCCCGCCGACGAGATGAATGCCGAAGCCCTCCAGCATCGTGTGGGCCGCGCCGGCTTCGGGGGCGGACTTGTAGGCGATGGCCACATGCTTCGCCGCGGCGATCGCCTTTTTGTTGTCGCCCGCTTCCTTGAGGTACATCGCCTTGTACCAGGCGGCCCGGGCGGCGTCGGTGGGGAACAGGTTCTCGATCTCGGTCAGCGTGCTCAGGGCGCGATCGAGCTTGCCCATGCGCTTGTAGCATTCCTGGATGCCCCAGAGCGTGCCGGGCGGCTTGTTGAGCCGCTCGTAAAGCGCGATGGCCTCGGGCTGCTTGTTGAGCACTTCCCGGTAGATCCGGGCGCGCTCGCCCACCGCGCGGTCGGCCCACGCGGGCTGGC
>JAQGHP010000130.1 GCA_028288775.1 Phycisphaerales bacterium
TGTACTCCAGCAGCACCGACACCGGCAGCTTCATCGTCACGCCGCACTTCAACTCGCAGTTCAACTCCGGGTCCACGAGCCGGCCGCTGATAGTCGTGCCGTCCCACAGAATGGCCTGCGCCTCCTGCCCCTTCCCCTGGCTTCGCGTCAGCAGGCGGATCTCGACGGCGCTAATGCTCACGGTGTCGAAGACCGTCTCAATCTTCACCTTCCCCGTCAGCGTGCCGACCAAAAGCTCGTCATTGAGCAGATGCAGCGTCGCGGCGTGGTCGTCAATCTCCGGCATCTTTGAGGCGAGCTGTAATCGCACCAGCGCGCCCGCGGGAATCTTCGCCCGCCGCCCGCCGGTCTCCAGGACCACGTCAAAATCGTCCGCGGCAAGAAGCCCCGAAAACCTGCTCCCATCCGCAAGCGTCACCGCGTGTACGCCGTTCTCGTCGTTCTGGAAGGAGATCGCCGCGACCGAATCGGGCTTGAGCGAGAGTTTCCCGTAGCGCGTCGCGACGTCGAGATTCGCGGCGGGCGGCTTGATCAGCAGCCGCTCGCCGCTGCGCAACAGCACCAGCGGCTGACTAAACGTCCACCCATCCGCCTCCCCCCCGTGCTTGCGATATCCCGCCCGGGTGACCTGCGAAATCGGGATATGCGTGACCTGCCCATTGGTCAGCTCCAGGTCGAGCGTTTCCTTTTCCAAACGGCCGCCGAAGATCTGGCCGTCGTTCGTGACGATAAGTTGCCGTGGATGAAATTCCCCCACGTTGACGAGCCCGACGACGCTGTCCGCCGGGATGCTGATCGGGCCGAAGAAAGTTTGCAGCGCGTAATTGCTCTGCCCGTGCGTTCCGCGGAACAAGTCGCCATTGTGGAGCTCCACCACGTCGAGCAGATCGCCGCGGAGCAGTTCGACGTCGCCGATCCAGTCGCCCGCCCCGGCGAAGTTGACGATGATCTTGCGGAGCGACGTCGGGATCGTCTTCAGCAGGGTTGATTCCTTCAATTCGCTCACGTACCGCACACCCGCGTCGAGCGAAGCGGCAGGGCGGTGCAGGTGCATGATGGCCAGGTCGCGGCCCGGTGGCACGTTGAGCACGAGGGTGGCCGTGATGGCGTTGCCGCCTTGCTGGAAATCGAGTGTCGGCGCGACCTTCGCGCCCGGTCCGCCGTACAGCTCGACGATGGCGGGCCCGCCGGCCGTCTGGGCGACCCAGGCAACGTTCTGTCCTTTTTTTGTGGGGTCGGGGATCAACTGCGTGTCGCTCAGCGCGAGGTTCAAGTTCGTCGTCAGCGAAACGGTCACCGTCTGCTGCTGGTTCTGCGTATTGTGGAAGACGTCGATGTAGCGAAGGATCGTGTCGCGCTTTTGGAACAGCACCCGGCGGGTGACGGACACGCCGTTGACCGGCAGGTTCTCCAGCACAAGCTCACCCGTCTGCGGATCGAGCCTGCCCTGGTTGTTCTGCTGGCCCAGCGGGCTGCCATTGATGTAAATGACCGCGGCCTGATTAAAGACTGGCGCGTTCCCCTCCTCCTGGCACCATCCGTTATTGAATACGCGCCATAGGTTGCCGGTGGAGTCCCCGAAGCGATAGGGCAGCGCCACCTCGCCGCCCGACCCGGGCGTGAGCGGCATTCCCTGCCGATAGAAGGGCGTTTCCTGGGCCAGACTGGCCGCGGCAATCCACCCCATCGCGGTAAGAACGACCGCCGCCCTCACCCAGCATGGTTGGATCACGCACGACCGCACGAAGGAATGATACAGCCGCGGATCGGCGATCCCAAATCCGTAGCCGGCTACGACGGGTGAACTCCTGTACTTTAGTCTGCCACGCGCCTCTCCGCGCCACATTCCGGGCAGCGCCCGGCGCTGGCGCGCAGGTCATACCCGCACCCAACGCACAATCCCCCGGCAGCGCGGCGCTCGCGACGCCAGCGGCCACGGACGAGCATCGTCACGCGAAGCGGCCCTAGAGCGAAAATGAGTGCGAGAAACCAGAACGGGCAGCGGACTTGCCGGTAGGCCACTTCCGGCGAGTCAGGCTCCCCGTGCTCAACGAACCCGGAGATGGCGTCCCGTGCATATCCGAAGCCCAGAAAACTTCGTCCGGGTAGCTGCGACGACGCGGCGGTCGGCGTCGAATCCACGTCCCACCCCGTCTCGTGCGGGAATGTCTCCACCTGCCAGTACCGCCCATGGTGCAAAACGAGTCCGCCGCGATAGGTGACCAGCAGGATTTCTGATTCCCGCCCTATCCACCCAACTCGATCCTCAAACCAGTAGCTGCGATACCACTCCCAGAGTGTCACAGCGCAGAGCAGCGCCGATAACACCGCGAGCGCGATCATCACGCGGCGAACTATGAAGGACGGGCAAGGAATGCGGTCGACTTTCATGTACTTCTGCCCGTTGCCATTCGTCATCTTCACCCGGTCGCGGTTATCCCGATGGCAGTAGCAAGCGCGGGCCGGTTCACCGACGGGCGCGGGCGGGTTGGCGGGTGGCCATTTCCAGGAGGAAGGCTTCGACGTTGGTCGCGGCTTCGCCTACGCCGGATTTGGATTTGAGGTCGGTGGTGGCGAGGAGGTCCAGCGCACGGGCAACTCCGCTCTGGCCCATGGCGGCGGCGGTTTGCAGGAAGGGGCCCTGGTTCTCTCTCGGCCAGATGCGCAGCGTCGAGCAGATCGTGAAATCGTTCTGCCCTGTTTTTCGCATGGCCAATGCCTTG
>JAQGHP010000145.1 GCA_028288775.1 Phycisphaerales bacterium
CCCCCCCCACGACCGGGGGGATGCGACCGAGGGCACCTGACGTGAACACCCAAACCCACGAACCGGAATCCGATGCCGCCCAGGGCAGGGGACACTCCCCCGGGAACGCCCCCGAAGAGCCCGCCTCGCCCGGCGATGCGCTCCATGAAGCCGTGGCTCGGCTCAATGAAGTCCGCGAATACGCCGCCTATTTCGTCGCGGCGAAACTCGACGGCCTCAAGCTAACGGTCCGAAAACTGGGCATCTACGCGGCGCTCGGCGTTTTGGGCCTTATCGCGGGCGGGGCCATTGTGGTGGTGGCGGTTGTATTGCTGCTCACCGGAATCGCTCACGGAATTGGCGCGGCCCTGGGCGGAATGTATTGGCTGGGCGACCTCATCATCGGGGCGGCCGTGCTCATCGCCCTGGCGCTTGCGGTTGTCGTGGGCATGTCCAGGCTGACCAAGTCTTCGCGACTCAACACGGTGCAGAAATATGAATCCCGCAAACGCGACCAGCGCAGCCGGTTCGGGCACGACGTCAAGCAGCGCGCCCGGCAGGAATGAGCCCGGCGATGCGCCCCCGCCGGACAAGCCCTCGACCACCCTGAGCGAGTCCGAATATCTCGCCCAGCAGGCGGCGAGCGCGCAGGCCGCCCTGACGGATGCGCTAAGGGAAATGGGCAAGGACTTCGCCCGCACCGCCGACCCCCGGCTATGGGCCAAGACGCACCCATGGGCAACGCTGGCGTCCGCCGCGGTAGCCGGCTTTGCCGCCGCCGCTGCGGTCGTCCCTTCCAAGGAACAACAGGCGCTGAACAAACTGGCCGCGATCGAGCGCGCCTTGTATGCCCACAACGGCAGCAAAGCCGCCGCCCACGACGGCAAAGAAGATGGCCATGACGAAGGGAAGAACAAAGGGGGATTCGTGGCGATGCTGCTGCGTGAGGTCTTCGGCGCGTTAAGGCCTGCCCTCATGAGCATGATTTCGGCGGGGATGGCATCAGCAGCCCAGGGAGCCGCAGCTCCCGCAGACCCCAACGCTGCGAATCAGCAAGCCGAATCGACGGCATCTGAATCATAAAGAGGCGTGCGCCTTTCCCCCTGCACGCTTCCGCGTTTCGCATCACCAAATCCCGATCGACCTCATCCGTTTACTGCGTTTCACGCTCCCAAAGCCCGCTCGACCTCTACCGTTTAGCCACCCCGCTTGCGGGGCGCGTTTCGCGTCAGCGAAAGACAAACGCCCCGCAAGCGGGGCGGCTAAACGGATGCTCAGCCCGCACGGGCTTTGGCTGCGCGAAACACAGTAAACAAAGGCTCAGCCCGCACGGGTATGGGCCGCGCGAAACCCAGTAAAATCAGGACACGCCCAGTCGCGTGGGATCGACATCCGGTCGGTACCGCGGGCGAGCGGGGAAACGGTGGGACGGCCGGAAGTATGCGAACGTAGCGGCGTCGAGGAGCGATACTCAAACAACTTATCGCCCATTCTCGCCGACACTCCCCGTCCAATCCCCGCCCACCGTTTTCCCGCTCGCCATCGGTCCGAACAAGAGGCACTGATTGCCCCGCTTGTCGCCTTCGAATGCAATTCGCCGTCGCGACAGGATTTTTTCGTTGGCGGCTGCGGCGCATCACAGTAGTCTGAACACTGCCGGGTGATGGATGCGTTGTCCGCAACCGCCGCCCGACTCACCGCCACGCCCCGCCACCAACCGCGGCCATCGGGCAACTGGCCAAAAGGCAGATATTATGCGATTCCGAGCTCGTCCCGTCGCGCGGCTCATCGTGCTTTCTGCCGGCCTGTTCCTCACGGCCCCGCTTCCCTCCCAACCCACCCCCGCGGCACTTCCATCCGCCGACGGCGCGCTCACGAGCTACCGCCCGGAAGTTCGCCTCCGCAAACTTCATCTGGTCCGCCCTGACCTGATTCCCTACCCGATCGCGTACGAAGTTTATTGCTGAGCGGTTGTACCTTCCTTTGCGTTCGCGTCCCTGTACTTATCCAATTTAGCTTTCAGGCAGGCAAATTACGCCGCCGGATTTTTGCGTGCGCGCCACTCCTACGACGTTTTCATGGTGGCGCGAGCGATGGCGGACCACGCGTTCGTCCGATAATCTCCGGCGAGCCGCACGGCCCCCGCGGCGTATAATTGGGGAGCAGTTGGAGATCGTGCCCAACCCCCGCCGGTCTCGGGCGCTCACGTCCCTGTGATCGCGTATGAAAATAGTTTCGCCCATGCCCGACCATCCCCTCCCGCCGTCTCCAATCCTTCCCCGCCCCAAGCCGCTCGGTTTCCTGCTGTGGATCGCACTGTACAAATTGCTCAAGGCGACGGC
Source organism: Phycisphaerales bacterium (assembly GCA_028288775.1). Taxonomy (GTDB): domain Bacteria; phylum Planctomycetota; class Phycisphaerae; order Tepidisphaerales; family Tepidisphaeraceae; genus RYN-428. The sequence goes on from JAQGHP010000145.1 coordinate 2,322, forward strand.
GATGATCGTCGCCGGCGTCATCGCCCTGCGCATGGTCCACCGCGACCTCGCGAAGGTCGTACTCCGCGCCATCGAGCACGTCCACATCGACCCGCACGGCCGGTTCGCCGAGCAACTGCTGGCCCGCGCCGCCCATGTCCGCCCCGACCATCTGCACCTGCTCGCCATCGGCTGCTTCGCCTACGCCGCGGTCTATATCACGGAGGGTGTCGGCCTGTTCTTCGAGAAGCGCTGGGCCGAATGGCTGACGGCGGTGCAGACCGGCCTGCTCATCCCGGTCGAAGCCTACGAAATGATCCGCCACCCTTCGCTGGCGAAGGCGGTCATTCTCATTCTCAACGTGGTGGTTGTTGCGTATTTGCTCTGGCGCATCCGCAAAGAAGACCTTGAACCCGCCGCGCACGCAACGCCACCAAACTTCGAGCAAAAAGAAAGAACATGAGCAATTTATTACCTTGACGCCCCAGCCCGGTGATTGTTATTCCTACGGTCGCACCGTTCCACCGGGGGCCATCCCGCAGTTCGGGGGGATGATCCATATGTCCGCGGGACTCCACAGCCTTCGGGCCAGGAGACTCCTCATGTCTTCACCCGCCCACGATTGGAGAATCAAAACAGTAACTCTTGCGGGAGCGGCAGCAACAGGCGAGATCACTTCTGCCCAAACGGGAAAGGCCCTGAACGGCCTCACGTTCATTGATTACACTTACGCAGGACGGCACCAATCCCGCCCACACGAACCTACACCGTTACACTCGAATCCGCGGATACTGACAAGTTCTCGGTTGTGGTTATTATCACGGTTAATTAAGAGGCGCACGGTCGGGTGAGGCGGCTCGGGCAGGGCGAGGCGCGTCGGGATTACCCATCAATGGGCAAGATCGCATTTGGAACTCGGGTCCCTTCGCTTCTCCAAGCCACGGTGGCAGCTATCGCTTCCGCGCTGACGGCGGCATTTCTCATAAGCTGGATTGCCGGTTATTGGAGTCCCCATGCAATTGGAGTTTTCTTTGGCCCGGGTGCGCAGGCCTCGGTTGCCAGCGTCCGCGGCCGTTTGGACTTCGAGTATGTCGGGCCGTGGCACGACCCGGAGCAGAGACGCTGGGCATCGCAGCACAATCCCCACGGCCTCGTTTTTGAACATATCAGACCGGACTCTGCGCTGGCCCGATCAATCTACAGCGGCGGGCACTCGACGGGCTTCGGGATCGACCATCCTCACATTGAGGGCCTAGGTCTTTACAACGTTTTCCTGCCGCAGTGGCTATGCGCGGCGTTGAGCGCCGCGGCCGCATTCGCCGCATTCCGGGCGTTAAGGGCCAGACAAATCATGATGCGTTTGCGAATGAAATTGTGTGTGCGATGCGCCTACGACCTCCGCGCAACCCCCGGTCGTTGTCCGGAGTGCGGCACGGTCGTCGAACCTGCGGGCCACCGCCCCGGTACTCCTGTGCGGCGATAGGAGCAATCTTCGGCTTGTTAGCAAAAAACAAAAGAGAATAAACTTGACCTCCCCCGGACTGCTATTCATCGCCTCCACGCTCCCTGGGGGCCGGTCCCGCCGGTCGGGGGGATGGCCCGAATCACGCCGGGGCTGTCCTGCAGTCCCGGGGGATGACTCTAACTCCCGCGGGACTCCGCCTTCGGGCCAGGAGATTCCACATGTCCTCATTTTCCCATGTTTGAGAACTCATTGAGATATCGAGCCTTTGAAGCAAAGCATACGATTGGCATTTCGTTGCCGAGGTTGTTCAAGGACGTCTGTTTTATTCCCAGGCAACTTTCTTCGGCGACCTGAATGGGATTCGGCTCAAGAATCCGAGCTCTCTGGTCTTTTCGGGGTCTATGGAACGCGTTTGCGGCCATTTCGCTGCTCGGGTTTGTGCTCCTTTCGGTGGCGACGGTGGATTATGAGATGTTTGGCAAGTCCTATTTCCTCGGGGGTTCCTATCGCGGCGAAAGGCGGCCGCGAGGGGCCAGCTTCGAATTCGGCCAGGATGGAATCACTTTGGAATTCTACGACCCGCTGCAGGCCGCCGTGACCATGCCCAATGGCGCCGACTATCAGGCTTGGGCGTCGCAGTTCAAACGGCGGTGTCGTGTTTTCGGCACGAGGTCGGGGGGGTTCAGCTGCTGGCGGTGGTATTCGATCATGGTGGAACTGCCGAGATCGGACCCGCCGGAGCCGCCAAACCGCCGCCCACATTTAGAGGGTTACTTCTACGGCGTCAGAATTCCCGCGCGCTACGGATTACTCGGCACCGCCTTGGCCCCGGCGATCGCCGTCATGTTGCGGGTGCGCGCGAGGGTTCGCCAACGCCATCGCAGCAGGAACGGATTGTGCCCAAATTGCGGGTACGACCTCCGCGCGAGCCCTGGCTGTTGCCCCGAATGCGGCGCAGTTCCCGCACCGCAAGACAACCGTCGCGAAGTAGCCAAGCCAGGGTCAAGCGACGCCCGACTTTGACGGCAGAAACTTTCGTGAAACCCATGAGCGCTCGAAAACTATTGAATAGAGAAGCGTGGTGAGGGACGAATTTTGAACCTAGGATTCGCACCTGACCCCATCCATGGGCTCAGGCTGCCCTTGGTTTGATCCTACTTTCGGAATCGGATGAAAAGGCGAATCTTCAATCTTCTGGCGGCAATTTCGCTCACGATTTGCATTGCCGTCTCGGCGGCGTGGGTTCGCAGCTTCGTGCGATTGGACAGGGCATGGCTGACAAGCGCCAATGAGCTTCCGGGTTATCGAAAATTTGAGTATTGGTGCGTTATCCTTTTTCCCGGTACGGTCCAGTTCCACCGCCATCACGGGGTCACTACGCCCGCCCCAGGGCAGATGATTCAAACCGTGCCCTTTGGGACCCATCTTAAGTTTGAGCATTTCGACCGCCCTGGCATTCGGTTCCCCCACAAGACCGGGCTTCAATATCTCGGACTTGATCTTAGGACGTTTTCGAATTCGACGGGCGAGCAGAGCACCATAACGGACGTTTGCGTTCCCTTCTGGCTGTTTGCGACGCTTTCGGCCGTTCTGCCGGCCATCTGGTACCGGCGCTTCCGGCGCGAACGGCGCCGGCGTTTTCGGCTTTCGCACGGCCTATGTGTTTCCTGCGGCTACGACATCCGCGCGACCGGTTCGCGTTGTCCCGAGTGCGGCGCAATTCCGGTGCAATCAGACCGACCCTCGCTCGACGAACAGGCCAATGCCGATGCGGCCCGAACCACGATCCCCGAGCCCACATGAAATCAAAGTCGCGTCGGAACACGTCCATCGCCCGTGCGGCGTCGCCGGTTGCCCGTGGGTTGACGGCCAATCCGTTGCCTGCACCCCAGCGGCGGGATCGCCCTTCGTCGAGGAAAAGCAGTACGCGGGGAGCGTATTGGGGCGACCTTGCGCCTGCCCTGCTCTACCCGGTCACGGGGGTGGCGGCGGCCCGCTTTACCTTCTGGGCCGAAAATCCTTTATCGCCCCGGATGATGTCGTATTCGACGACTTCCCCGTCCTTCAGCGCGCGGAATCCGTCCCCGGCGATGCTGCTGAAATGAACGAACACGTCCTGGCCTTCCGGGCCGAGGATGAATCCGAAACCCTTTTTCGCATCGAACCACTTCACTTGACCACTGGGCATGGCCGCCTCCACACAGAATTGATGCCCCCCGTTAGCCGCATGGCTGTTCCCTTGGCCCTCCGTCGCGCGCCGAAGTGTTACGGCGAGGCGCACGCCTGAGGCCGCCTTCACTCTAACTAAATCACAAGCAAGAAACCAGAATAATCCGCGATTTTCGCCAGCAGGCGTGTGATCGCGGAGTTGAGTAATCTTCCCCACTCTCGTCGCGGGATGAAAATTCTCACTAGGAAGCCACTGAGGGGCTGCGGCGCGGTCGCCGAGAACATCCGTCAGCGCGAGTTGCGGTCTCTGCGACCTCTGCGGTTCAATTTCTTCTTCGCCCCTTCGCCGTAAAGGAGCGACGCCGTTTCCGGCAATAGTGCAGCCGCTGTGTCGGCGGTAAGGCCTGATTCACTGGGGGTGTATGCCGAATGCCGCCCGGGGATTGGCGGTTGCCGCGACGGCGAGCCGCCCCCTATACTTCGGGTCCTGCGGCTTTGCGGAGGAAGTTGTGCCCCAAGTAAGTAGAACCCCCGACGCCGATGTGCCCGTCGGCTCGGCGAAAATCCTGATCGTTGACGATAACCAGCCGACCGCCCATGCATTGGCGAAGGTGTTGGAATCGGCGAATTACCTCACCGCCGTCACGTTACGCGGCAACGATGCGATCGAATACGCCCGCGCCAACCCCTGCGCCGCCGCCGTGGTGGACATCCATCTCCCCGACATCAACGGCCTGGTCGTCTCCCAAAAGCTCCGCGAGACCTTCGGCCCCGATACGCCCATCATCGTCCTGAGCGGCGACACCTCAATGGAAGTCATCAATGCCCTCCCCCACGTTGGCGCGACCTACTTCTTCAGCAAACCCTTGAACGTGCCGGAACTACTCGAGCGGCTGAAGACGTGGAAAGTAAAAAGTAAAAAGTAAAAAGTAAAAAGTA
>JAQGHP010000603.1 GCA_028288775.1 Phycisphaerales bacterium
CGTCCACCTCAATGCCGGCATCTTCCGCTATCACCCTACACGTCACGTCTTCGAGCGATTCTGCGAGGGGACCAGCAACCCGTGGGGCGTTGATTTCGATGACCACGGCCAGTGCATCATCGAGGCCTGCGTCATCCCCCACCTCTGGCACATGATCCAGGGTGCTCACTACCAGCGCCAAGGCGGCCAGCACGACAACCCTTACGTCTACGATGATATCAAGACCATTGCCGACCATTCGCATTGGGCCAGCGGCATCGCCGCGAATCCCTGGGCCGCCAACGGCAAGTCCGATGCCATGGGCGGCGGGCACGCGCACGCCGGCCTCATGGTCTACCTGGGCGGTTCGTGGCCGGACGAATTCACCGGCCGCTACTTCATGAACAACATCCACGGCGCACGCATCAACATGGACGTGCCCGAGGCCCATGGTTCCGGCTTCATCGGCCATCACGGCAAAGACTTTATCCTCTTCAACGACCTGTGGAGCCAGATCGTCAACCTCCGCTACGACCAGGACGGCTCCTGCTACCTCATCGACTGGTACGACCGCAACCAATGCCACAGCCCCGACCCCAGGGCCCACGACCGCAGCAACGGCCGCATCTTCAAAGTCGTCTATGGAGACACGAAAACCACGAAAGTGGATCTGTCAAAGAAGAGCGACGTAGAGCTGGCCGCGATGCAAACCGACAAGCACGAATGGCTCGTCCGCACCGCCCGCCGAGTGCTCCAGGAGCGCGCCGCGGTCGGAAAGATCGACCCGGCGGCTACGAAGTCGCTCGCGGAAATTCTGAATTCCGATCCGAACGAAAGCCATCGGCTCCGCGCGCTCTGGGCGCTGCACTGCATCGGCGGCTTCTCGCCCGAAACGCTCGCGGCGCAGCTCAAGAGCGATCGGCCCTATGTCGCCGCATGGGCGACCCAATTGCTCTGCGAAACCAGCAACCCCCCCGCCGACGCGGTGAAGGAATTCGCCCGGCTGGCGAAGGAAAGCCCCTCGCCCGTCGTGCGGCTCTATCTCGCGTCCGCCTGCCAGCGCATGCCGCTGGAGGAGCGGTGGGACGTCGTCACCGGCTTGCTGAGCCATGGCGAAGACGCCAACGACCACAACCTGCCGCTGATGGACTGGTACGCGCTGGAGCCGCTCTGTGCGGCGGACCCCCAGCGCGCGCTCGCGCTGGCGGCGCAGACGAGGATCCCGCGCGTGCTGGCGTTTGCCGTGCGCCGCATCGGCAGCTCGGGCGGAAAGGCAACGGACGCGCTGGTCGCGGCGCTGGGCAAGATCGACGACGACGGCCGGCAGTTGGAAATTCTCAGCGGCATCCGCGACAGCCTGCAGGGCCGCCGGAGCGTGCCGATGCCGCAGGGGTGGACCCAAGTCGAACCGAGGCTCGCCACCAGCGGCAACGGCGCAGTGAAAGCGCAGGCCCGGGCGCTGGCCGTCACGTTCGGTAGCCCAGAGGCGATTGCCGCGACGCGCAAGATTCTTGTGGACGCCAACGCACCGGCCGCCGAGCGGCAGGCGGCGCTCGAGTCGCTTGTGGGGATCAAAGCGCCGGGCCTCGCCGAGGTCTTGCAGGGATTGCTCACCGACCCGCCCGTCCGCGGCGGCGCGCTCCGCGGGCTGGCCGTCTATGACGACCCCAACACCGCCAAGGCCATCCTCCACAACTACGCATCGTTCAATCCTGCCGAAAAGAAGGACGCGCTGAGCACACTGGCCTCGCGCCCGGCGACGGCCAAGGATCTTCTCGCCGCCGCCGGCAATGGCGAGGTGCCGGTGAAGGACGTATCCGCGGACGTCGTCCGCCAGCTCCGCACGCTCAACGACAAGGAGATCGACAAGCAGGTGACGCAAATCTGGGGTGTGCTGCGCGACAGCCCCGCCGACAAAAAGGCGCGCATCGCGCAGCTCAAGAGCCTCATCCTCTCCCCCGGCCGCCCCGACCTCTCGCACGGCCGCCTGCTGTTCAGCAAGACCTGCCAGCAGTGCCACTCTCTCTACGACCCCACCGGCGGCCATGTCGGCCCCGACCTCACCGGCTCCAACCGCTCCGACCTAGATTACATTTTGGAAAACGTGGTGGACCCCAACGCCATCATCCCCGCCGACTACCGCACCACGCAGATCGAGACGACCGATGACCGCACGATCCTGGGCATCGTGAAAAAGGAGGATGACAAGTCGGTGACCATCGTGATGCCCGGGCAGGATTTGGTGGTGCCCAAGGCCGAGATCAAGTCGCGGAAACTCAGCCAGCTATCGATGATGCCCGAAGGGTTGCTCGACACGTTCCCGAATCAGGACATCCGCGATTTAATCGGGTATCTGCGGGCACGGGAGCAGGTGGCGCTGCCTCCCGAGACGAAGTAGACGTTTATCCAGGATAAAAATCTCTTCACGCCGGGAACGAGCCAAAGGCGAGGGCCCGGATACCCGAACGCACAACCGCAAAGAATCCGGGTCCTCGCCTTGCGGCTCGTCCCCGGCGTGAAGACATGACATCCGCGCAGTCGTGATTGGTGGCGTGCTCCACGCGTTGCCGATACATTGCTTCGATTCGCGCCGGAGGGCGCAGTTCATTTTCAGCACGATTTCTCCAACCCAACGAGGCTCCCATGTCCGCTTTACGCAAAACCCTCATCGCCCTGGCCCTGCTCCCCTTCGTCGCGGCCGTCCCCGCGGTCACCAGGCTCGTACACTCGGCCGCGGCTGATGAAGCGAAGTCGCCCGAAACCAAGCTCGCCACTTCCGAGGACGCCAAGACGTTCTTCAACGGCAAAGACCTCTCCAACTGGTGGGGCGACAAGACGCTCTTCACCGTGCAGGACGGCGAAATCGTCGGCAAGACCACCACCGGCATCAAGCAGAACGAGTTCCTCAAGAGCAAGCTCGCCGTCGGCGACTTCCGCCTGGTCTGCAAGATCAAGCTCGTGCCCAACGAAGCCAACAGCGGCATCCAGTTCCGCTCCGTCCCCCACAACGGCAACGAAATGGCCGGCCCCCAGGCCGATGCCGGCAAGGGATGGTGGGGCAAACTCTACGGCGAAAACTTCGGCGGCAAAGTCATCGGCGAAAACAAGTCCGGCGAACAAGTCGTCATTCCCAACGAGTGGAACACCTACGAAGTCCTGGCCGTCGGAACCAAAGTCCGCACCGCCATCAACGGCCACCTCTGCGTGGACGAAGACATCCCCAACCTCCCCAAAACCGGCATCTTCGGCTTACAGGTTCACGCCGGGGGACCGACGGAAGTGCGGTTCAAGGATTTGGAGTTGGAGCTGGATCCGAAGTTCGAGTTGAAGACGGTGAAGTAGCCGGTATCTCTCAAGTCAACATCCGCTGAATTTCAGCGTTTGAATATACGCTTCAGATTTCGCGCGCCGTGAATGATGCGGACGACTTCAATGCCGCTTGGTATTGGCCTGTAAAAGATCAGATAGCTTCCGACCGGAAAGCTGCGAAGTGACGGAGCCAACTCGTCTCGCATCGCGCCCATGCCGGGCGATTCAGAGAGGAGCTTGATCTTTTGATTGAAGAGGTCCAGGAGTCGATCGGCGGCTTCCGGACTATCGTAGGCAATGTAATGCCATATCTCGGCACCATCGCGCACGGCTTCACGACTTCGCCGGATCTCGGCCATTTAGACGGCCTTCCGCTTCGCGGCGGCCAGCAACTTACGACCCTCGGCCTTGATTTCTTCAACGTCCCACGGGCCAACTTCACCGCGTTCGATTTGTTCGAGTCCCACCGCGATTTCTTTCCTCAGTTCTTCCAACTCCGCGGCTTCCAGCTCTTCTTGCTCCTTCAACAACGATAGAGCAGCGCTGACCACTTCGGCCGGGGCGGCATAGCGGCCACTGGCAACCTTGTCCGCGACGAATTGTTCCAGTTCGGGTGCAAGTGACAGTTGCATCAGGCCTCCTATCAATCGACACATTATATCGTTCGTGAACTGTGGTAGACAGAAGTCGTCAATGAATAATGTGCGCTGCCCGTAAAGCTGTATGATCTATTGCTTCCCAGGCTGGCTCGCCGGCTCGGCAGTTCCCCTGATCGCCACCAGATACTCCACAATCTGCCCCGCCTGCTCGTCCGTGAGCGGCGCGCCGAAGGTCTTTCGCATCTTGTCCACTTCGGCCACCCACGTCTTCCGCGGGAACGGCGGCTGCATGGTGATGTACCGCGGCGTGTGGCATAGGACGCAAGCCGAAAGCGCCATCGGCTGGCCCGGGCCGCCGGGGAGCTTGGGGGGATAGTAGGGAATCTGGATCGACCGCACGTCGCCGGTTTGGGCGACGGGGGCAGGCGGTGCCGACGTCGCGGCGGCACCATCCGCTTGGGCCACCTGCTCCGGCGCGAGCTCGAATTCGGGTTTCAAGGGCGATACATGTCGCGACGTGCACGAAGCCGCCGCCAGCAGAACTCCGGCGGCGAGGGTGGTGATTTTTTGTTGCATCTTATTATCTCCAACGTGATACGGGCGTCCCGCCCGTGCCTGGTGCGCACAAATTAGCAGAGTAATTCAGGGCAGATATCTTTGAAACTCCCGACGCTTCGAGCATGGGCGGGACGCCCATGTCACGCGAAACCCGTTCCCATCCGTGTTCATCTGTGTCCATCTGTGGCGACCATTCCTCCGCATTCCTTCGCGGCTGTGTTCGCGCCTTCGCGCCTTCGCGCCTTCGCGGCTTCGCGGTTGTCCACGCCGCGGTTCGCTCCGCGGGCGCGGGGAGGTCGCTGCGCTCTTGCTTTCTTCGATCCGAGTACAGATCGAACGTCACGGAGTACCGTGACCACGGGCAGGATGCCCGTGCCACTACACGGGGTACCGTGACCGTGGGCGGGCCGCCCATGCCACATAATGCGTAGGCCGCCCATGTCATGACAATCCAGCTCTCAGCCGACCGTCACTTCCAATCGCTCGATGACGTTCCGGGCGTAGCCGCTGCGGTTCCACCTCGGCGTGGCGGGTTGGGTTTCTCCGGCGGCGTTGGTGGCACGGGCCATGAGCGTGGTGGGGCCTTTTGCTCCGGGGGTCCAGGTGAACTTCCATAGCCGCCAGGAATATTTGCCCAGGTCTTTGCCGAGGGTGGCGTCCGCCCAGGTTTTGCCGCCATCGGTGGAGACTTCGATTTTTTGGATGCCTTTGCCGGAGTCGAAGGCGAGGCCCTCGATGTCGTACGCCTTCCCCGCGGGCACCTGCTCCCCGGGCTCGGGGCGGGCGAAGAGGGACCGGATCGGCATGGTGGAAATCGGCACCGTGTCCTTCGCCAGTTCCTTGGGTGACTCGGCCATTTCCGGATTGGCGGGCACGCGATAGGCCTTGGCCATCCAGAAGCCGGGGAACTTTTCGGAGGTCACGTTGATTTCGTTTAGGGCCTTCACCCAGTACGTTGCGAACCACCCGGGGACGATCAGCCGCAGGGGGAAGCCGTTGAGCATCGGCAGCGGCGCGCCGTTCATTTCATAGGCGACGATCGCGTCAAGCTCGCCCGCCCGGTCGGCGGGCAGCGACTTGATGAACGCGGGCGTCGCGGGAAGCGGCGCGCGGTCCAGGCCCTGGAACGTGACATCGACCGCCCCGCTTTTCATCTTCGCCTTTTCGAGCAGATCGCGCAGGCGCACGCCGGTCCACTTCGCGTTTCCCATCGCGCCGTTGGCCCACTGCCCGCCGGGCACCCGCGGCTCGAAGAAGCTGCGGGAATTGCCCGAGCACTGGTTGACGGCGACGACGGAGACTTGCTCGAAATCCTTGCGCAATTGGTCGAGCGTGAGGGTGAGCGGGTTTTCAACGTGGCCGCCCACCGCGAGGCGGAAGGTGCCCACGTCGATCGAGGTGGGGATCCCCGACAGATGCCATCGAACGAAAAATGCTTCGTTGGGCGTAAGCTCCTGCCGGAAATAGCGCAGCGGCATTTCCAGTTGCGGCGGACGGTCCGTGAGAAGAATCAGATCGGTTTTCTCCGGGAACCTGGCGAGCTCGGGCGCACCTGGCGCGACGGATGCCGGCGGGTCGGCCGCGAAACCGCGGGCCGATGCGATGGCCCCCGCGGCTGCCATGGCGGCGAGGCGGAGGAACGCCCGCCGATCCATGTGGGCGAAGCCGCGGGCGAGCAATTGTTCGGGGGGAATGGTGTCGAGACGGTCCATCATCTTGATTCCTTTCACGGGTCGCCGCATTAGAGCGTCGGCGGCATCCCCGGGTCAACCGGGCCGACAGCCTCCCGCGGAGCCTTGTCAGCCGCTACATCGAATAACGATCGCTCCCATCGCGGGCGGGAACAATTCACTACCTGGAAACCACCGCCCGTCCGTTCAGACGGACAAGTTCGACCCACAGTTTCAACCACTGTTCTTTCTCCCGCGTGGGCAATTTGTCGAGCGCATCGGGTTCGCGCACGGGCGCGAGATCGGGGTCGTCCTGGTAGTGTCCCAGGCGCCGCTGAGCGATCGCCCGCGTCTGAGGGATTCCGCTTTCGATCAGACTCTCCCACGCAGCCAGATCGGCCGCCATCCATTGGCGGGCCTGTTCGCGCAACTGAGTTTTCTGCGCTTCCTCCAGCGCGGCCGCGCCTTCGCCGCGGCCGACGCTGGCCTGTACCGCGCCGCACGTGGCGTTGTACCGGTACGCGAGGCCAACGGCTTCAGCGAGTAGCGGCGCCTGGGCGAAGGCTTGGGCGTAAAAGCGGGTGGCTTCGACGTAGCGGTGCTGGTGGATCAGGAGCTGTGCGAAATCGATACGTTCGGCCGCATCGGCCGGCTTGTCTTCGCCCTTGAGCACCGCGGGCAGGCGGGCTTCCAGCGCAAGCATCTGATTGCAGGCGTTGAGACAACTCATCGCGACGGCGCGTTCGGGAGCGTTTTCCGGCAACAGATTCAGGCCGTGCCGGATTGAATCCCGCGCCTCGGCGAAGCGCCCCATGACCAGCAGCACCTGGCCCAATACGTTGTGGGCTGCGCCCGACCGGGGATCGATCGCGATGACCTTCCGGCAGTTCGCGGCGGCCTGATCGGCTTCGCCGCGGCTGAGCTGCACAATCGCCAGATTGAGGAGGGCCACGGTCGAGTTGGGGCTAAGTTGCAGGGCCTGCTGCAGGCAGATCATCCCTTCGCGGTCATGTCCTTGTTTGCCCAGCGACAGGCCAAGATTCACGTGGGCCGCGACCGTGTCCGGACGAATGGCCAGCGCCGCCCGGTAGTACCCGATGGCGTCGGGGTTTCTCGAGTCATCCAGGTATTCGGCCAGCACGAAGTTGGCCCAGAAGTCGCCGGGGTGGGCCTGTTGTACCCTTTGCAAAAATGAAATCGAATCTCCTCCGTTCACGTGAAGAATCCCGCCCAGGCACAGAAGAAGCGGGACGGATTCGTTCTCCAGGTTCGTTTTCTTCGCCAGTTCCGCCAGCGCCCGCGGATCGTGCCAGACTGAAGGGTTGCGGACCCGGTCTCGCCATTGCGGGTCGGGATCCGCGATTCGCGCTATCTCCATGAGCCAGGCACGGCGCGCCCGGTCGTCCACGCAGAAGGCCCAATCATCGAGCGAAGAGACGATGGCACCGCGCACGTCCGAGGCCGCGATCCGCCCGGCGACCCGTGCCGGCGGCTCGTCGGTCGTGCCCAATCCCGCCTCGTGGAACGCGTCGCGATAATCGCTGTCTACTTGCATGGTGTTGAAAAATTTGCGGACGGCGGCCGCTCGATCGAGCCGTATGGCGCCGAGCCGATCGGCCAGATCGAGGTCGCGCTCCGTGCGTTGCAAGCGCGCGCGAAGGTCGCCAATGCCGTGATCGCCCAGCCGCCCCTTTGCCCGCTCGAGCGCCACCCGCGCTTCGGTCCAGTTCGATGCGCGTTCCCGCCGATGGACTTCCTGAAGATCCTCGTGAACCGCCGCCGCGATCTGCGCCCGCTGCCAGCCGAGCCATATTCCGGCCCCTCCAAGGGCGAGAACTGCGAGCACGATTCCGGCGGCGGTCACCGCCCGCGCCGGGCGACGTCGCACCCATTTGCGCACGCGTTCGAATCGACCGACCGGTCGCGCCTCGATCGGCTCGCCCCGTTGAAATCGCCTCAGGTCTTCCGCCAGTTCCCGTGCGCTTTCGTAGCGACGCCGCGGATCCTTTTGCAGGCACCTGAGGCAAATGGTCTCCAGGTCTCCCGGGACTTTTCTGTTCAAGCGCGAGGGCGCAACGGGGTCGTCGGCGATCACCTGCCGCTCGGTTTCCGCGGGCGTCTCCGCGCGGAATGGCGGCCGGCCCGTCAGCATTTCATACAAGATCGCCCCGAGCGAATAGACGTCCGACCGCGGACCCACCTCATTTGTCTTGCCCGCGGCCTGTTCGGGCGGCATATAGCTGGGAGTTCCGACCCGCATGCCGCTCTGCGTGAGCACGTCTTCGCTCTCGAAACGCCGGGCAAGCCCGAAATCGGTGATCTTTGGCGTGCCATCGGCAGCGAGCAGAATGTTGGACGGCTTGAGGTCTCGGTGGACGATCCCGCCCTGATGCGCGACGTTCACCGCGTCAGCCAGCGTTGCAAGAAGGGCAGCGGCTCTGGCGGCCGGCTGCGGCACCCCCGCCAGCTTTTGCGCCAGGCTTTCTCCCTCGATGAACTCCATCGTGAAATACGGCCTTCCCTCCATTTCGCCGACGTCGTGAACCTGGACAATGTGCTCGTTGCGCAGGCTGGCGACGGCCTGAGCCTCGCGTTTGAATCGTGCCAGTTCGTGTGGGCCGGCGTATGCGCCGGAAAGCAACATCTTCAGCGCGACGTGGCGGTTAAGCTTGAGGTGCCTGGCCTTGTAGACGACACCGACGCCGCCGCGGCCCAGCACCGCCTCCACTTCGTAATCCGGAATCCGCGGGAGCGCTTCGCGACCGGGCGGCAGGCTCGCGCGTTCGCCGTCCGCGGGCGGACCGGACGCCGGGAACATCGCGTCAATCTGTGCCTGGACATTCTGGCATTGTCGCAGGCGGTTACGAACCTCCCACTCAAGCTCGGGGACATGGGCGCAGACTTCCTCCGGCGGCCGGTTGGAGTTCAAGGCCTCTTCGACTAGCTGTTGGATCCTTGGCTCATCCAACATCGCAGGGGTCTCCGCGGTCGGGCCTCAATGGCATTTCATGCCTTCCATGGCGGTCGGCGTTTATGCGCGGTCGGCCGGGGGGGCCGATTGCAGGTCGCCGAGCTTCTGTGTGAGAAGAACGAGCCCTCGATTCAACCGCCGCTGCACCGTCTTGGGCGATACGCCCAGCACGTCCGCCGCTTCCGCGTGCGTCATTCCCTGAATCCGCACGAGGTCGAACACCTCCCGCTCGTTGTCCGCGAGGCCGGCGATCGCGTCCAAAATGCGATGAGTATTGGGGCTCACTTGTGATCCACTGCTGTCCGGGGCGGCGGCCAGCGAGTCGCGCAGGGCAACCGCGTTCGTCTCCTTGTCTAAGCGTCGGGCAAGGTCATTGAGCTCCCACCGCATGTGCCGGTTGGCCAGGGCGAAGAACTGGCGGACGTTTCCAGGACGCACTTGCTTCATCGCCTTGAGCAGCCGCTCCACCACCGAACTGAGTATTTCGTCGGTTTGCAGATTGAGCGGCGGCCGCGTCAGGCGCGGGTAACTGCGGAACAACATTGTGGCGCAGAGCAGGTGCAGCCGGTCAACGGAGCGCCCGAGCAGTGCGCGGACGAGCGGTTCGGCAGGCGAGTTGCCGGCGACGCCGGCCAATTCGTTCAAGTAACGCTGAACGGCTACCGTGGTACAGGAGTCATCCATTTCACAGAATCATATCGAACTCGGCTAATTTCTTCGCATCCCTGTCCACGCCGGACGCCTAGTTATGCCGGGAGCGCAAAAATATCGTCGCCCCGTCGTTATCCTCCCTAATATTTGCGAACTCCCGCCGCGCCAAAGGCGATGGGCCAATGAACGCCATCATGCCCATCGACGGGACGCAGATTTATTTGGCGTGTGCTCGACCCACAAGGACCTCGTGAACGCTGTTCGTATCGACTTCATCAAGACGTAAATTCAGGAGGAGGCCATCATGATTCTTACCGCGTTCACATTCCTGCACGTCGTCATCAGCCTGGTGGGGATCGTGTCTGGATTCGTGGTGGTGTACGGGATGCTTCAGGGTAAACGGCTGGAAGGCTGGACTCTGCTGTTCCTGACGACGACCGTGGCGACGAGCGTCACCGGATTCTTTTTTCCGGTCCATCATTTCATGCCATCGCACGCGGTGGGGATTTTGTCGCTGATCGCGCTGGCGATTGCCTGCTTCGCGCTGTACCGCCGTCACCTCGCCGGGCACTGGCGGGCCGCGTACGTGATCACGTCGGTGATGGCGCTCTACTTCAACTTTTTCGTTTTGATCGCGCAGTCGTTCGCGAAGGTGCCCGCGTTGCACGCGGCCGCGCCCACGCAATCCGAGCCGCCGTTCGCGGCGACGCAACTGGCGGCATTGATTGCGTTCATTGTGCTTGCCGTTACAGCGACGATCCGGTTCCATCCGGAACGGGCACATCCGGCCGTGTGAGCCTGCAAATGCAGCCTGAAAGGCTGCACCACAAGCGCATTTTTTTGCATGCGTATTTACGACTCCGAGCCTACGGGTTCGGGGTCGGTTTTCGTATCGGCGAACGAGGATTGCACGGCCTTGCGCGATGTCTGGCCTTCCGCTGGACGGTCGCTCCGGCGCGATTTTCGGCGGAACAACGCGGCCAGATCGTCGAAGAACGAATATGCCACCGGCGTTACCAGCAAAGTAAGAAGCAGCGACAGCGTCTGGCCGCCAATGACGACGACGGCCACGGCCCGGCGTTCCTCCGCGCCGGGGCCGGCGCCCAGGGCCAGCGGGAGCATGCCGAAGACGAGCGCGAGCGTTGTCATGAGGATCGGCCGCAGGCGGTCGCGGTTGGCCTGGATGATCGCGGGGAAACGATCCATCCCGGCGGCGCGGAGGCGGTTCATGTGGTCGATCTGCAGGATCGAATTCTTCTTCACCACGCCGAAGAGCACCAACACCCCCAGCGCCGAATACAAGTTCAGTGTGCTTCCCGTCGCCCAGAGCGAAAGCAGCGCGAACGGGATGGACAACGGCAGCGACAGCAGAATCGTCAGCGGGTGGACCAGGCTCTCGAACTGCGAAGCCAGAATCATGTACATGAAAATGACCGACAGCAAAAACGCCCAGAGGAATTCGACGAACGTGCGCTGCAATTCGCGCCCGCGGCCGGCGAAATTCACCCAATACCCCGGCGCGAGATTCATCGCGTCCGCGGCTTTCTTCAATGCCTCCAGGCGATCGGCCAGGGCGTAGCCGGGCGCGACGCCGGCGCGGAGGTTGGCCGAGCGCTGGCGATCGACACGGTCGATGCGTCCGGCCGTGACGGACGTGTGCAAGTGCGCCAGGTTGCTGAGCTGTACCAGGTCGTCGGATGTCGGAGACGTTGATCCGGACGTAGCGATCGCGCTGTTCCGTGGGAGGTAGAGGCGGTCGATGGTGTGCGGGTCGTTGCGGTCGCCTTCGGACAGGCGCAGCTGCACGTCGTAGTCTTCGTTCATCTTCTCGTCGCGGAAGCGCGAGAGCTTCTGCTCGCCGCCCACCATGAGGCGCAGCGCTTCGCCGATGGCCTGGGCATCGACGCCCAGGTCGGCGGCGCGCTTGCGGTCGATCTCGACGCGCAGCTCGGGTTTGTCGAGGGTGAGCGTGACGTCGGCGTCGACGATCCCGCCGATGTCCTTGCATTGCTTGCGCAGGCGGGCGGTGTAGTCGGCGAGCTTTTCGAGTTCGGGGCCGTGGAAGACGAGGTCGATGTCGAAGTTGCCGCCGCCGATGTCGAAGGAGGCGAAATTGCGAACGGTCGGGCGCAGCTCGCGGTAGTGGGAGAGCCGCTTGCGGATTTCCTGCATCACGTCGCGCTGCGAGTAGTTGCCTTTGAATGCGCTCCCGGGGTGCCCGGCGAGCGTGTCGCGAAACAGGCGGGCGAGGCTGAAGATGCGCTCTTCGTGGGGCGCGATGCGGACGTAGGCGCTTGCCTCGTTGACGTCGCCCGAGAAGCCGCCGCCCACGGTAGACAGAACTAGCCGCACGCCGGGGGTGGTGGCGATGTCCTGCTCGATCTGCTTCGTCGCGGCGTCCATCGAGGCAAGGCTCGTGCCCTGCGGCGCGACGACGCGCACGCCGAATTCCGCCTCGTCCACGTCGGTGGGGACGAACTCCTGGCGCACCATCCGGTAGAGCGGAACGGAGGACCCGATCACCGCGACCGCGACGATTGCTACGACCACGCGGTGCCGCATGGAGAGCGTCAGCGCCCAGGCGTAGAAGCGGTCGAGCAACGAGTAGAAGCCGCGGCGCGAGCCCGCAGGCGCGTGTGTCGAACTATTCTCCCTCTCCCGGTACGCCGGGAGAGGGTTGGGGTGAGGGTCTTCCGCGGTCCCGTCGCGAACCCTCACCCTATCCCTCTCCCGGCGTACCGGGAGAGGGGACAAGACCTCCGCGTCATCGGTGGGGAATTCAATATCCGCAGTGCCCGAGCCATTCGCGCGGCCGTTGCGCCGCTTGTGCGCCTTGCGCGCTTCGCCGCGGAGCAGGCGGGCGCTCATCATGGGCGTGAGCGTGAAGGAGACCAGCAGGCTCACCATCACCGCGACCGCGGCGGTGATGCCGAACTGGTAAAGGAAGCGGCCCGACACACTGCTCATGAACGAGACGGGGATGAAGATCACCACGAGGCTGAGCGTGGTGGCGAGCACGGCAAGGCCGATCTCCGCCGTCGCGGCGCGGGCGGCGTCGAAGGCGTTCATCTTCTTTTCTTCGACATAGCGGAAGATGTTTTCGAGCACGACGATCGCGTCGTCGATCACCACGCCGACCATCAGCACCAAGGCCAGCATCGTCACGCTGTTGAGGGTAAAGTGCAGGGCCCACATCATGCCGAAGGTGGCGACGACGGACGCGGGGATTGCGACGCCGGCGATGATGGTGGATCGCCACGACCGCATGAATGCCAGCACCACCAGGCACGCGAGGATGCTGCCCAGGAGCAGGTGCGTGTTGATCTCGTGGAGCGCGGAATAGATGTAGCGCGACTGGTCGCGGAGGATTTCCAGCCGCACGTCGGGAGGGAGCTGCGACTGGATGCGCTCCAAAGTCTTCTTCGCGGCCTCGATGACTTCGACGGTATTCGAGCCGCTCTGACGGCGGATGCCGAGCGTGACCGTCGGGACGCCGTCGAGGCGGACGATCGAGCGCGGCTCGCGCGTGCCGTCCTCGGCGCGGCCGATGTCTTTTACGCGGATCGGCTCGCCGTCGATGGTGGTGACGACCAGGTCGTTGAACGCTTTTTCGTCCGGCAGGCGGCCCATGGTGCGAAGGGTCTGCTCGCGGATGGCCGAGGTGACGTTGCCGCCGGGCACGTCCGCGTTCTGCCGCTGCACGGCGTCGCGGACGGCCGTGATGGGGATTTGGTAGGAGGCGAGCTTGCGGGCGTCCACCCAGACGTTCATCGTGCGGCCGATGCCGCCGCTGATGAAAACCTCGCCCACGCCGGTCGAGCGCTCGAGCTGCCGCTTGACGGTCTTGTCGGCCAGCTCGGTCAGCTCGCGCAGCGGGCGTTTGGCCGAGAGCGCGATGGTAAGCACGGCGTCCGCGTCGCTGTTGCTCTTGTAGACCACGGGCGCGTCCGCGCCGCGGTTGATGAGGTCCTTCATCACGGCCGCCACGCGGTCGCGCACGTCCTGGGCGGCGACGTCGATGTTCCGGTTCAGGTTGAACGTCGCGAAGATGACCGAGCTCCCCTGCCCGCTGATCGACCTCAGCTCGTACATCCCCTCGACCGTGTTCACCGCGTCTTCCAGCGGCTGCGTGACTTCATTCTCGACCACCTCGGGCGAAGCGCCCGCAAGCGTGGTGCGCACCGTCACGATCGGCAAATCCACCGAAGGCAAACGATCAACCCCGAGCCGCGAATACGAAGCCGCCCCCACCACCACAAGGGCGAGGATGAGCATCGCGGCGAAGACCGGCCGCTTGATACAGATTTCCGCGAGCTTCTGCATGAACCTCGTTCTGCGGGGAAGACGTTGCTCTTGATATACAGCGGTGGAGGGAGGAGGGTTTAACGGTCAAGGGTTCAAGGGTGCACGGCTTAAAGACTTCACGCGTACTTGAATCTTTGAACCCTTCAACCCTTGAACCTTCCTCCCCTGCTCTTTGTCCCGGGCACGCGGGGGGAGAATAACCAGTTCGAAACTACTTGCGCCGTGCGGTCAGCACCCGGTCCCGCCCCCCATAATCCTTCAGCACGCGCACGTCTTCGAACGCCGGGTATTCCTGCGCGACTTTTGTCGCGAGCTCGCCCTGGTCGAAGGCGATTTCCAAAAACACGCGGCCGCCGGGGACGAGGCGGTCGGGGGATTGGTCCAATATGCGGCGATGAATCACTAACCCGTCGAGGCCGCCGTCCAGGGCCTGGAGGGGCTCGTAGTCCTTTACGCTGCGGTCGAGCGCTTCGATTTGTGCGGTGGGGATGTACGGCGGGTTGGAGAGGATCAGGTCGAAGGGGCGCACGTCCACCATGTGATTGAGCGGCTCGAACAAATCGCCTTCCTCGATCAGCACGCGGCCGGTGAGGCCCAGGCGGTCGATGTTCTTGCGGGCGATGGCGACCGCCGCGGGGCTGATCTCGGTGGCGGTGACCACGGCGCTCTTGATGTGGTGCGCAACCGCCGCGGCGATGCAGCCGCTGCCGGTGCAGAGATCGAGCACGCGCGGGGCTTCCATCCCGGCCTGATTGCGGACGAACTGCATGACGTTCTCGACTAGCGTCTCGGTGTCGGGCCGGGGGATGAGCACGTCCCGCGTGACGTCGAACTCAAGGTTGAAAAAGTGGGCCCTACCGGTGAGGTAGGCGATCGGCTCGTCCTCCGCCGCCCGCTGGACGAGCGGGCGAAACACCGCCAACTGTGCATCGGTGAGCACGCGCTCGTAATCGGTGTAGAGCTTGATGCGCGGGTAATTCAACACGTGGCCGAGCAACAGCTCGGCGGCGAGGCGGGGTTGGTCCACGTTTTTCCGCGTGAAATAGCCCGTCGTCCATTCCAGAAGTCGCCGAACCGTCCATGTCCCGCCGTCAGCCATGGGCGGATTCTAGAGGAGAGCGGCGAGCAGTGACAGCGGGGCAGGAAATGGCGATGAGCGACTGACGAATGAACGGCGGACGCTGCAAGTCTTCCTCCGAACATCATGCACGTCTGCGCTGCTCCCCATTTTCATGCGGGAGCACGACCGTTTCGGCGGGGTCCTTCTCCCTCCTCCGGTACTCCGGGGGAGGGCAGGGGCGGGGGCGGAAAAGTTCAAAGGTTTAAGGGGTCAAGAGAGTTCATGTCCTTGAACCATTGAACCTTCCTCGCAGGCCCCCTCCCTAACCCTCCCCCGGCGTACCGGTGGAGGGAATTGAAGACAGGCCGCTGAAACCGTCACGCACCCTTTTCATGCATCGTTTCCCCGCTCCCGTCCGATAACCCCTGCATGCGATGGCTCCGACTGCTGCTGTGTGCGACGGCTTTGCTCTTCTCGGCGGAGGTCTCGCGCGCGGGGGAGCTTTCGGACCATTTCGTCAGCGAGCGCGCGGACGGGCTTTGGGGCCGCATCGGCCAGGACGGCGCGCCGGAACTGCTTTCGGACAAGGCACACTATGAGAAAGTCGAACACCACGGCGAGCCCTGCTACGTCCTGCTGCGGTTCGACGAACAGCGGTCGTGGCTCAAGATCCTGGAATGCGACGCCTCAGGTGAATTGAGGCGAATTCGCACAGTAGCCGGGGAGGACGTGGCCTGCGCCACTGCGATCCTTACTGCCGCATTTTTGCCGGACGATCGACTCGCGGTCTTGCTTCACGTCAACCCAATGGTCAGCGTTGCCGTCACCCTGGACCTGGAGACCAACCGGCGCTGGGTCCTGACGGGCAACGCTGTCACCGTGGATGCCGCCGGCCGGCAGGTGGCGTACTTCCGGGACACGTCGGCGTCGCCCGGCGCGGGGTCGGAATTGTCGATGGATCGGAACAAGGTTTCCCGACCGTCGCCCCGTTGAAAAAGTCTTCACGGTAAATAGTCGTCCGTGCTTGTGCGCTTGTGGTGCAGCCTTTCAGGCTGCAAACGCGGGCTGAAAGCCTGCACCACAATTTACGAATCATTCACGGTCATTTAGACCGCTGCTCACTTGCCCGCATTGTGCGGACTCAGGTCCACCCCATACGTCGTCATCACCAATTCTCTCGCCTCCGGCACATACTTCGGCTTGAAATGGACGGGGTCCATCAGCTTCTCGGGGTCCACGTAGATGATGGGGGCGTCGTATATCCGTTCCGCGTCATCGAAGGGCGTGAGAGTGGACACCGGGCAGGGAAGCACGTGCAGCGTTGCGCCGTGCGCCTTGCATGCCGCGTGCATCTTCGCGAGGTAATGCGCCGACACGGGTGACATGACTATGGGGCTCATGCCCGGCCGCGGCGGAATGATTGCCGGGGCCGGCGGCGCGCATAATCGGGACAGCGCCGTCATCAAGGGCTCCGGGTCCGGGGGCGGCGGGGCCGTGCCGGCCTGCGCGCCGGGCGAGGCGCGTGGCACCCCGGACTGAAATACGAACGCCGGGCGCGACAGGCTGTTGGCCTCCATCACGTGCGGCAGCAGCCAGCGCCCCGCGTGCGCCGCCGAGAGCGCGAAATCCCGCTTCACCGCGAACACCTCCACCACTTGGTCGGCACGGTGGAAGAACGCGCAGAAGTAGTCGTGAGTCAGTGCAGGCGGCAGGTCATTGGCCCAGGCGCCCGGGAGATAGAAGAGATAGACGTCCTTCAGTTTGGGGTAATGCCGCAGCGCATCTTCCATCAGATAGTATTGGCCCGCGGCGGAAATCGCCTGGTTGCTGCTGAGGAAGCGCACGCGGCCGCTCCGCAGATCGGGCTCGGTGCCGGGGTTGAAGAGTTGGTGCGAGACGCTGTCGCCAAGGACGATCGTCCGCACCCGTGCGTCGCGCTTTCCTGCCTGTTGCGCCGCGGTATACACCTCCGAGCCGAGGTTGCCCTCCTGATTGGTCGTGCGAAGGTGTCTGGCCATCGCCCGGTCGAACGCCAGCGCCGCGGCGAGGAACCCCGCGAGGAATGCCGCGGAGACTGCGAAGAATCGTTTCACCTGCGCGCCCTGCGACGGCGAGGCATCCGGCCGCGGTTTCTCCGCAGCGGCGGTTTGTAAGTCATCCGTTTCGAACTGCACGGCCATGCGATCGCCTTCTCAGAACTGAAAGTAGATGAACGTCCGCCCGCCCAGCGCGCCGATCCAGAGGATGAGCAGCAGCAGCGCGTAGTACGCCGGCCAACGCACCCACACCGGCCGGCTATCGAGCACCCACACGGGCGCTGCCGCCTGGGCGCGGGCCCGGGCGCTGCGCGCCTGCAGCCACTCGGCCAGTAGCAAAAACACGATCAGCCCCGCGTCGATCCACAGATCGGGGAGAGTGAATGCCGGCGGGCCCGCCCCGCCCACGCGCAAGTCCGGCAGCGTCCAGAAACCGCCGGTCACCGACCGGGCCAGCACCGCCCAGGCGTCGCCCAGAGTGGGGGCGCGGAAGAACACCCAGGCCAGCGCCACGAGGTTGAAGGTGACCAGGACGCGCAAGGCCGCGTGAAGGCGGGGAAGACGGTCCAATCCCATGGCGGATGACACGCGACCACGCAATCTCTCGGTCAGGCGCGACCCGATCAGGTACACGCCATGCAGCGCGCCCCACACGGCAAACGTCCAGCTCGCGCCGTGCCACATCCCGCTGATGAGGAAAACCACCAGCACATTGAAGCACCATCGCGGCACTCGCACGCGGCTGCCGCCCAGTGGGATATAGAGGTAGTCGCGGAACCAGCTCGACAGCGAGATGTGCCACCGCCGCCAGAACTCGGCGACCGACCGCGACGCGTATGGCCGGTCGAAGTTGGTCGTCAGCCGATATCCCAGCACCCGCGCCGCGCCGATGGCGATGTCGGTATACCCCGAGAAATCGCAATAGATCTGAATCGCGAAGAACCAGGTCGCCAGCAGGAGGTACGCGCCGCCGGTGCCACGGGGGTCGGCGTAGAACACGTCCACTACCGCCGACAGGCGGTCGGCGATCACCAGCTTCTTGAAAAAGCCCCAGAGCATCTGCTTGAGGCCGTCGAAAATGCGGTCGGCATCGAACGGATGGGGCTCGCGGAATTGGTGCAGCAGATTCTGCGGCCGCTCGATCGGGCCGGCCACGAGTTGCGGGTAGAACATGACGTACAACGCGTAGATGCCCGGGTTGCGCTCGGCCTTCTGGCGACCGCGGTAGACCTCGATGGTGTAGGCCATCGACTGGAAGGTATGAAACGACAACCCGATCGGCAGCAGCATCCCCAGATTCGCCACCGGGTAATTCCAGTGAATTAGCCGGGCCAGCGCGGCGAGGTTGGCGTTCACGAAGTTGAAGTACTTGAAAGCCGCCAGCACCCCGATATTGGCCACCAGGCTCACGATCAGAAAGGCCCGGCGCGCCCGCCCCCGGGCGCGGTCGATCGCCAGGCCGGCGATGTAGTCGATCAAGATGACCGCCAGGAGGATCAGCAGGTACGCCGGCACGAACGCGGCATAGAACGCACAACTGCAAATCAGCAGGTGCAGCCAGCGATAGCGGTACGGCAAAACGAAATAAATCGCAGTGGTGATCGGGAAGAAAAGGAGGAAGGAGAGAGAATTGAACAGCATAGAGAAGTCCGACCGTCGCCGGACTCCCCGGCGGTCATTCGCGCAGACGATAAACTAGTCGTCAGAAAGCGAAAGAGGCGGGCCGAATAATGCCCTGCGGAAGTGGGTACCTCCGCCGGGCACAGTGGGCAGCCGGGGTGAGTCGAACACGATCTTGCCGCTCCTCCTGGTTGTTAATTTGTCATAAAACATACACCACTTGCAATGCGATGTTAGGAAAATGTAAGATATTGTTGTTGCCTTTTGCGCCGCTCGCGTGCATCTTGTCGGCGTATGGTGAGGTTCAACGCATCGGGTGGCGAAGGACGCGGCCCGGGCCTGGTCAAGGAAGGGCCCAACACGGGACGCAAAACGCATGCTGACAATGGAAGCTCTCGGACCCAAAATTCGCCGCCAGCGGCGGCGGTTGGGCTTAACACTCGATGAACTCGCGGGTCGCACCGCCATTTCCAAGCCATACCTCTCGCTGATCGAAACCGGCCGCGTTCCCAATCCCCCCAGCGACGAAAAGCTCCGCCGACTCGAGCAGACTCTCGGGTTTACGCCCGGCGAATTGGTGAGCCAGGCGCATCTGCAACGCACCCCGCGCGACGTGCGCGCGGTGCTTCAGCGACTGATGGAGGAAGGAAAGGCGGGACGGGGGGGAGGGGACGGACGCGGGGACGCGGGGACACGGGGACGCGGGGAGGGGGAACGCGATTGCAAATTGCAAAGTGCAAATGGCAAAGTGCAAAGTGAAGGGGAATCTGCCGCGAGTGCTTCGAACGCCGTTTCTGCGACCGCGCCATCTGAAATTTCAAATTTGAAATCTGATGTCCCCCATCCCTCTTTCCCTTCGTCCCCGCGTCCCCGCGTCCCCGCGTCCTTCCCCTCCCCCTCCTCCGATGCTCCCATCGACCTCGACGCCGCGTATCTTTCGGGGATGTTGCAGGAGCTTGTGGAGAGATCCGTGGGGAACGTGGAGCAGGTGAAGGCGAACGCGGTGCCGGTGATTAACCGGGTGTCGGCGGGTTACCCGAAGGACTTTTCGGACATGGGCTATCCGCCGCGAGTGGCGGATGAATATGTAAGCTGCCCCGACGTGAGCGACCGCGACGCCTTCGCCGCCCGCGTTCACGGCGACAGCATGACCCCAAAGTACCGCCAGGGAGACATCGTCATCTTCTCCCCCGCCCTTCCCCCGCGTGAAGGCGACGACTGCTTCGTGCGCTTCGCGGATGGGCAGACGACCTTCAAGCGCGTCTTCTTCGAGGCGGACGAATCCAGCCGCCCCCTCCTGCGCCTCCAGCCGCGGAATGAAAAGTACCGCCCGCAGACCATCCCATCGGAAGACGTGGCCGGGTTGTACAAGGCAATCTACCGGTATCAACGGGTGGATGAGGACTCGGAGTAAGCCCGAAATCCGAATCCCCGAAAACCGAATCAAATCCGAATGACGAAATCCGAATTCCAGGAGCGGACGTTACCGCGAAGGGGCGAAGAAAGACTTGAGCCACCAATAAACATGAATGTCCACGAATAAGAAGTCCTAATTCATTCGTGTTAATTCGTGCTATTCGTGGCTCCGCCCGACTTCGGATTTCGTCATTCGGATTTGATCCGGGTTTCGGGGATTCGGATTTCAGAGCTTTCAGCTCACTTACTCACCCATTCCGGCGGCGGCTGGATCGCATCTTCCGGACGGCCGCCGGGCGTCGCACGCCCCGAGCCGGCCATGCGGCTGATGGCGCGGACGGTCATGTCATGATCGCAGGCGATTTGGCAACTCAGCCGCAGCCCCGCGTGGGACGTCAGGCCGCGCAGCGCGAGCAGGTCCTTTTCCGCGTGGGTCATCTTCTCCGGCTCCCCCGCCACGAACTGCACGCGGCAGGTCGTACAGCGCGCGTTGCCCCCACAGGCGTGAAGCTGATCGATCTTCGCCTCATCGGAAAGCGCGTTGACCATCCGCTTCCCCTGCGGCACCTCGAACGTTCCAACTTCTTCAACCGTCAATTTTGGCATGTCATCTCCTGGGGCGGATCATAGGCTTTGTGGTTCGCGATTGGCAGTTTGCAATTCGATATTGCGGCGAAGGATTGTTTCTCCCGTGTGACATAATGCAATGGAAGACCACGACCCCCACGGGAGGCCGCAGTTGGAAGCAAACTTTGACGCCCTTTGGCGCCGGCGTGCCCTGGCGGGCGACCCCGCTGCCGCCCGCGCGCTGACGGATTCGGCCCTGGGCCCGCTGTACGCCTTTTGCCTCTACCGCCTGGGGCAGGACCGCCACCTCTGTGAGGAAGTGGTGCAGGAAACGCTCGTGCGGGCCATTGAAGGGCTGGACGCCTACGACCCGGACCGCAGCGGGGGCAACATTTTTCCGTGGCTTACGGGGTTGGCGCGCAACGAAATCCGGCGGGCGCTGTCCTGCCGGAAACCCGCCGCATCGTTGCAAGCGCTATGGGAGAAAATCGACGGCGAGCTTTTGCAAGTCTACGCGCGCCTCGACAGCGAGCAGTTTGAGGGGGGGCTGCTCCGCCGGGAGGAGACGCGGGAGATGGTTAGCGCGACGATGTCGCAGCTCCCGCCACACTACCGCAAGGCGCTGGAGGCCAAGTACGTGCAGGGCCAAAGCGTCCGCGACATCGCTGCCGCCACACGGGCCTCGGAAAAAGCCGTCGAATCCCAGCTCACCCGCGCCCGCGAGGCGTTCCGCGCCACGTTCCTGGCGCTAGCGCGCAACCTGAACGGCGAGCCGCTGGGGTAAGGGGAGGTTGCTGGTTGCTGGTTGCTAGTTGCTGGTTGCTGGTGATGACAGAAAAACGCGAGCTGACTCGCGATGTGAAGGACGCTCCGCCATGAACGATCCCAACGAACAAAACTCTGATTCGCGCCCCGGCCCCTTCGCTGACGCGAACATCGAGCGGCTGCTGAGCGAATCGTACCGACCCGAAGCAATTGACCCGGATTTCGCCGCGCGGGTGGCCGAGCGCGTCGTCGTTGCCGCGGCAAAGCGACGGGGCGCTGGCCGCGGAAATTTCCGCCTCTACCGGGTGCTGACATGGTCCATCGCCGCGGCTGCGCTGGTGCTGCTCGGGATGGGCATTTCATCGCTGCTTCGAAACGCCCGCGACAAAGATGGCGGAACCGCAAATCCGACTGACGTCGCGCATCAAAATCCCGATGCGCCCATAACCGTCCGCAAGCTGCAACCTGCGACCTTCTCCTCCGACCGCGCGCCTGCAATGTTGGTCGCCGATACCTATCTCGTCCCGCGCCCCCGCCGCCAGCCGCCGGCCGTGCAGCCCGCGGCTGCGGGAGAGACGATTCACACCGGCCCCCGCGAACACCGCCGAGTGGGGCTCGGCGGCGTATCGGTCGCCTATCTCAACGAAAGCTCCGCACTGCGCATCGACGGGGCTCGGCGCGTCTCTCTCCTTTCCGGCGAAGCGTTCGTGGACGTCGCCGGAGATGGAGCAGCCGCGGGACAGGAGCAGCAGAGTGACGCCGCCAAATCGGACGACATCTTCGTTATCGCAACCCCCGGCCGCGAGATTCGCACGCCCGGCGGGAAGTTCCTGGCGAAAGTCGGACCATCCGGCACCGACGTGCTGGTCACGCAGGGGAAAGTCCGCGTCAGCGGCATCGACGCGCCGCTGGGCGCGGGCGAGCGGCTCGAGGCGGAGCGCGCCGGCCGCGCCCCGGCGGTCTCCCCCGCCCCGCGGGCGTCCGCGGCCCTGGCCTGGGCGCACGACCTCGTCGCGGAATCCGACACTCCGCTCGTCCCCGACAACCGCTACAGCGGCGGCGCGCTGATAGCCCGCGATCCCTCCGGGCAGGAGACAACGCTGTCGTTGCGGAGCTACCACATCGACGTACACGTGGAAGACGGCTTCGCGCGCACCACGATTGACCAGACGTATTTCAACGACGACGTCCGCCGGGCCGAAGGCACGTTTTACTTTCCCCTGCCGCCGGACGCGTCGCTCTCACGGCTGGCGATGTACGTGGACGGCGACCTCATGGAAGGCGGCATGGCCGAGCGCGACTACGCGCGAAAAGTCTACGACTCGATCGTCACCACCATGCGCGACCCGGCGCTGCTCGAATGGGTGGACGGCACCACCTTCAAAATGCGCGTCTTTCCCCTCGAGCCCCGGCAGGAAAAGCGGATCATCCTCTCCTACACGCAGCGCCTCCCCTCCCTCTACGGCCGCGGCGAATACCGCTTTCCCGCCGGGCACAGCCTGGGATTCGTAAATGATTGGTCCTTCCACCTTCGCGCTAAAGGCAGCGCCGCTCGCGCTTGGGACAGCCCCTCGCACACGCTCGCCGCGACAGTCGAGGGCGGTGACCTGCTGCTCGACGCCAAAGCCCGACACGCGGCACTCGACCGCGACGTGGTTCTGCACCTGGCCGACGGCACGTCTTCCGATCATGCCCGATTCTCCAGTTTCGAGCAGGACGGGCAGCGCTACCTCATGCTCCGGTACCGCCCCGAGCTTGCCGCCGGCAAAGCCCGCCAGCGGCGCGACTGGGTCTTTCTGTTCGAGGCTTCAGCCAACCGCAATCCGCTGCTGGCGCGGGCGCAGGTGGAGGTGATCCGCAACGTGCTGGCCAATGCCGAGCACGATGACACCTTCGCGATCCTCACCGCCAACACGCAAACCCGCGCCCTCTTCGAGGGCCGCCGTCCGGCGACCGCGGAGAACGTGGCCGCAGCAATCGCAGAGCTGGAGAAGACGCACTTGATCGGCGCGCTGGATTTGGGCTCTGCCCTGGACGCCGCCAGGCCGTTGGTGCAAGGCTCGGCGAACCCGTGGCTCGTCCACGTGGGCGCGGGGCTGGTTAGCATGGGCGAGCGGCGCGAGGATGTTCTGGCACAGCGCATCCCGACCGGCGCGCATTACGTCGGCGTGGCAATCGGCAAGCACTGGTCGCAGGGGCTGATGAAATCCGCCGCCGCCAAAACCGGCGGGTACTTCACACAAATCAACCCGGACGAGCCGCTGGCCTGGCGGGCGTTCGACCTCGTTTCCGCGCTCAATAGTCCGCGGTTGATGGGGCTGAAGGTGACCGATGACGCCGGCCATTCCGCCTTCCTCTGCTGCGATGACGCGGCGGCCGCCGGCGAGGAGATTTGCGCGGTCGCCCGTCTGAGTACCGCAGAACCAACACCGGCCATGGTCGCCGTCAGCGGCACGCTCGACGGGCAGCCTTGGAAACAGCTCGTTGCGGTTGATTCGGTCGCACCCGGCGCGGCCTATCTCCCGCGCACCTGGGCCCGGCTCCAGATCGATGCCCTCTTGGCCGACGACGCCCAAGCCCACCGCGCCGACATCGTGGAACTGAGCAAGGCGATGTACGTCATGTCGCCTTTCACATCGTTGTTGGTGCTGGAGAACGAGCAAGCCTACGCGAAATACAACGTTGACCGCGGCCGCAAGGATCACTGGGCGATGTACCCGTGCCCGCAGCACATCGAAGTGGTCAAGGAGCCTGTGCCCACCATCACCACCGCGCCTGCGACGCAGCCCATTGCTCCATCCACGGCGGACGATTGCCTCCGGACCATCCTCGTCCGCTCCCGCGCCATGCCCGTGCGCTGGCCCAACGCCCGCCGAGGCTCGGATGGCCAAATCCTTTCCGTTCACCCATTCCAAGCCAACGGCGGCATTGGATACGCCCCCGACACCCGCGTTTATGACGTCCGCGACTTGCTCATCGACATCCCCGATTTCACGGATGCCCCCGACTTCTCCCTGAACTCCACCAGCAACAACTCCAACCAGAACCCCCAGGGCGGCGGCGGCATCGGTGCTGGCGGCGGTCAACAGGGCTCGCTAACCAACAACCTTTTTGGCAACACCAATCCACGGTTCAGATGGCCCCAATATAGCAGCGACTTCCAATCAGTAGATGAACGGCACTTCTCTCCCCTCATGCCGGACTCGCTCGCGCGCCACGAGGCCGATCGGCTTCTCAGGCAGTTTCAGGCGAACCCTCATGTCGGTCCGGCGATTTACTATGCCCGGCCCGATTCCGCCGAGGCCCGCAATCAACAACTCCGTCGCGAGCAGGCCGCCGCCCAAGCCATGCTACTCATCAAGCAAGCGCGCGACGCGGAGCAGGAAGGTCGCCTTGAGGATGCGCACAATGCGTATGCCGCCGCCGTTCGCCTCGACCCGAGTAACGCCCAGGCGCAAGCGGGGTACGACGAGATTCTGGCCCAGCAGGGCAAGAGCCCCCGCTCGTCGAACATCATCAATCAGCAAGCGGGGATGGTTAAGACCCGTCGGAGCGAGATTGAGTACCGCTTCAGCACCTCGATTACGGAGGCGGCCACCGCTTTGAACGATGGGCAGTTGGACATCGCCGAGGCCGCACTGCAGCGCGCCCAGCTCGCCGCCGGGGCTGACCGGAACATCTATCCCGCCGACACCCTGCGGCGATTCGACCAGACGATCGCCGACACGCGCCTCTCGCTGGATCAGGCGAGACAACGTGCGCTCGACAGTGCCGAATCCTCCCGGAACACCATGTCCTCGGAACGTATCCGCATCGAACAACAACAATCCCGCCACGACCGCCAGCGCACCGTCCGCGACCTGAAGATCACCGCCCGCGACCTCTTCGCACAGGCCCGCTACCGCGAGGCGCTGGGCGTGGTGGACCAGATTCTTGTGATCGACCCGACGGATGAATACGCCATCGGCGTGCGGCCGGTGCTCGAAGACAAATACGAATTCCAGATGCAGCGGACCCTCACCGGCAGGGACGGGCCCACGATCCCCTACGACGACATTCTTCGCTACCCGACCGACTGGCCGGACTTCGCCGCCCTGCGCAACCAGACCGTCCAGCAGGAACGCGGCGAAGGCACCGAAGACCGGGCGGTGCAGGCCCAGCTCGACCGCCAGCTCCCCGAAGTGCAGTTCGATGGCGTGGGCCTGGGCGACGCGGTCGATTTCCTCCACGACGTCAGCGGCGCGAACCTATTCGTGAACTGGAAGGTGCTCGCGGCAGCGGGGATGGAGCGGAACACTCCGGTGAGCGCGAGGCTGCGAAACGTGAAATTCGCGCAAGCGCTCGCGACCGTTCTCGACGCCGTACACGGCCGCGAGCGCGTTACATACGCCATTGAGGGCAATGCAATCGTGA
>JAQGHP010000283.1 GCA_028288775.1 Phycisphaerales bacterium
ACACCCAATACCTCGGCCAGGAGCGGCTCGACCAACATCGCCGACTGCAACAGGTGCTCGAATCCGTGGAGCATTGCCAGTTCCTCAAGCAGTCCGTCGTCTATGTAGACGACTTTCTCGACTTCACCGACTTCGAGAGAAAAATGCTGGCCGCGATCGCCAAGGCCGGCGCGCGGATCGAAATCACCCTCCTGCTCGACCCCCACAGCCCCGTGCTCGATAGCGAGCACCACCAGCCCGACGACCTGGGCCTCTTCCACCGCACCGAGTCCGCCTACCGGCGGCTCTACTTCGCCTTTAGGCAGGAAGGCGTCGAGATCAATCCCCCCGTGCGGCTGAAGACCCCGCGCCGATTCCTCGCCCCCGAACTGGCCCGCCTCGAACGCGAGATGTTCCCAGGGCCAGGCGCGACCGATTCACATGCTCCCGAACCGCACGAAGAAGACCGCAACGCGTCCGCCATCGATGATCAAACGAGGCTCGCCCCCGTGTCGTTCTTCGAAGCGCCCGACGCGCGCACCGAGGCGGATGTCGTCGCCGGCGAAATCCGCGCCCTGCTCCAACAGGGCTTCCGCCTGCGTGATGTCGCGGTGCTGGTCCGCGACTTGTCGAAGTACCACCCGCTGCTTTCCACCAGCTTCGACGAGCACGGCATCCCCTTTTTCGTAGACCGTCGTCGTGCCGCCGCCCACCACCCGCTGCCGCAGTTTCTTCGCAGCATCCTTCACATCGCACGCTTCGACTGGCCGCACGAGGCGGTAATGACGCTTCTCAAAACCGGCCTCGCCGGGGTGAGCAATGATGAAGCGGACGAGTTGGAGAACTACGTATTACTGCACCGCGTACGCGGCGCAAAATGGGAATCGGATGAGCCATGGTCGTGGCGGCGCGACCTCACGCTCCAGCGCGAAGAGGACGCCGCGTCGTCGCCGGAGTTCGACCCGCTCCGCATCGACGCCATTCGACGCGGCGTGGCCGATAAGCTCGCCCCGCTCGTCGGGATGCTCCGATTTGAAAAACCCGTTCCGCTCCGCGAAGTGGCGACGGAGATATTCGCCGTCCTCGAGCGCTTCGGCGTCCGCGCCACGCTCGCAAAGTGGATGGCCGAATCCGTCGCGGCTGCCCCGTCCGAATCGGCCTCCCTGCCCGGCTCGGCATCCGCCCTCGAGCAGCGCGACGAGCACGAGCAGGTGTGGGCGGGCGTGGTAGGTTTGTTCGAGCAGATGGTGGATTTGCTCGGCGACGAGCCGGTCACGCCCGAAAATTTCAGCCAGATCGTGGACGCGGGGCTCGAGCAATTCGACCTGGCCCTCACGCCCCCCGCCGTCGATCAGGTGCTGATCGGGCAGGCGGACCGCACCCGCAGCCTTCGGGTACGGGCGGTGCTCGTGATGGGCCTTAACGAGGGGGAATTCCCCGCGACGGCCCGCGACGACACCGTCTTTTCCGATCGCGAGCGCCGGGAGTTGGTCAGCCGCAAGATGGAGCTCGACCCCGGCGCCCGCCGACGGCTGCTCGACGAAAGGCTGCTGGGCTACATCGCCTGCACGCAGGCGTCGCAGCGCCTGATCCTCACCCGCCCGCTGGCCGATGGGACAAATCGGCGCGTTACTCCGTCCCAATTCTGGCTCCGCATCCGCGAGTTGTTCCCCGATGCGCCCATCCGCGTTCTTCCGCGCCAACACACCGACGACATCAGCCGAATCGCCACCCCGCGGCAACTGGTCACGGGTCTAATGCGCTGGGTACTCAGCCAAGGCGCGCCGTCCGACGAAAACCCTGTGGCACGGCCGGGGGCGGCTGTGCCACAAGATTCTGTCGATCCATGGCCCTTCCTCTACCAATGGCTCGCGCGCGATGAACTGCACGGGAAGGCGATCGATCTTCTCCGCGAGAGTGCCTGGCCCGCGCTGGGCTACTTCAACGACGCAGCATTGCTTCCGGGCGTGCGCGAATCGCTTTTTCATCAGCCGCTTTCGGTGGACGTGGCGCAGCTCGAAACATTTGCCGCCTGTCCTTTCCGTCACTTCGCTCGTTACGGCCTGCGACTGCGGCCGCGGGAGGGGGAAGGCGTGGGCGCGCAGGACCTGGGCCGCATCTACCACCAGCTTCTGGAAAAACTCGTCGGCCAGGCCGCGGCCAATCGCGTGGAGGGCGAGCCTGATGCGCTGCCGATCACCCGGGAGATGATCCGCTCCGCCGCCCAGACCGCGGGCCGGGCGCTGCGCGGCGAGATCATGCTCGGCTCCGCACGCAACCGTTATTTGCTGGGCCGCATCGAGCGGACGCTCGAACAGGTGATCGCCACGCAGCGGGAAATGATGCGGCGAAGCCGCTTCCGCCCGGCGCACGTCGGCGTCACTTTCGGCGAAGACGGGAAGCTCCCCGCGCTGCAGGTCGTCACGCCCAAAGGCGAGCAGGTATCGGTCCACGGCAAGATCGATCGCGTCGATTCCATGCCCGCCGACGGCCAATTCGCGGTCTTCGATTACAAACTCAGCGTGCAGCCGCTGTCGATGCAGAAGGTGTATCACGGGCTCACGCTGCAGTTGCTCGCGCAGTTGCTCGCGCTCCAGGCGGGCGGCGAAAACCTGGCCGGCCGCGCGCTCGCGCCCGCCGGGGCGTTTTATCTTCAGCTCCTGCGGTACTTCAACGACCTCGACCACCCCGACGAGGCGCTCGATCCATCCGACCCGCGCTTCCTCCTCGCCCACAAGCCCCGCGGCGTGTTCCACGCATCTGCCCTCGAACACTTCGATTCGCAATGCGCCGAAGGCCATTCGCTGGTGGTGCAGGCATATCTGAAAAAGGACGGCTCGTTCGGCTACCGCGACTCGACGGACGTTACCGCGGCGGAGGAATTTCACGCCCTGCTGTTGCACGTCCGCCGGCGCATGGGCGAAATCGCCGACCAGGTGCTCGCCGGCACGATCGACATCAACCCCAGCCGCCTCAATCGCGAATCCCCCTGCCCGCGCTGCGAATTCCGCGGCGTATGCCGGTTCGAAACCACCGTCAACACGTACCGCATTCTCGATCCAATGAAGCGGGACGAAGTGCTGGTCAAGCTGCGAGAGGAGGCCGCCCTTGTCCGATGACGGCCTCTTCGACAACCCCGCCCCCAAACGCAAGCCCCAGTCGGGCACGTCCGCCGCGGGCCCGCGCGCGACAAAGCGCGCGTCAAAGGTTGTCGGCAAGCCGAGCGCCACGCCAGACCCCGCGGCGGCTGGCGAATCGAAGGTGACGCTTCCGAAATCCAAGGTTTCCAATCTCGAATCCGATCTTTCGGATCACGCGTCCCCCAATTCCGTTTCCCCGCCCCCCACTCGCGACTGGACCCCTGAGCAGCTCCTTGGCATCACGACGACCGGCCGCAGCCTCCTCGTCTCCGCGGCGGCGGGTTCGGGCAAAACCTCCGTGCTGGCGGAACGCTGCGCACACCTTGTCTGCGACGCCTCCCCGCCGTGCGACGTGGACGACCTGCTGGTGGTGACCTTCACCGAAGCCGCCGCCGCGGAAATGAAATCGCGCATCACCGGCGCGATCCGCGATCGCGCCGCCGCCCAGCCCGGCGGACGGCTCGCGCACCAGCTCGCCCTCGTCGATCAGGCGCAGGTCAGCACGCTCCACGCCTTCTGCGCCCGCCTCCTTCGACGGCATTTTCACCTGGTCGATCTCGACCCCGGATTCTCCGTGCTCGAACCCGACGAGGCCCGCCTTCTCCGCCGCGAGGTCGCCCGCGAACTTTTCGACGCCCGCTACGAGCTCGACGAAGCCGGCGACTTCCACCGCCTCATCGACGCCTACGGCGAAGGCGACGATGACCGCGTCCTCCGCCAAATCCTTCACGCCCACGAGCTCCTCACCAGCGTCGTAAACCCCGCCGGCTGGCTCAAACGTGCCCGAGGGCGCATCGCCGAGGCCGCCCACGCTCCGCTCGAGGAATCGGAACTTGGCGTCGAGCTTCTCAATTCAGTCCGCGAAGGACTCGCAGCGGTACGCCACCGCTGCGACAGCGCCGTCCGCCAGCTCCGCGGGCTGGGCTTCGGCCAATACGCGGACTACCTCAAGGACATCGGCGCAACCCTCGGCTACTGGGACTCGGCCTTCGCGGATGGCGGGATCGACGCGCTCGCCGAGGTCGTCAAAGATGCCGACTGGCCTCGCCTCCCCACCGTCCGCGGCGAAGTTCCGAACAAGGAACTTGCGAAGTCACTGGTGGACGCCGTGCGCAATGACGCCAAGTCCGGCGAATGGCGCGACCGCCTGCGTTTTTCCGTGGCCCAGTGGCAGGAAGGGCTGACCCGCGTTCTGCCGCACGCGGAGATTTTTCTAAAGCTCGTGGAGGATTTCACCGCCGCGTACCAGCGGGCCAAGCGCGCGTCGCACGTGCTGGATTTCGCCGACTTGGAGCGATTCGCCCTGCAGGCTCTGCGCGACCCGGACAAGGAAACCCTTCGCCCCACGCCCGCGGCGCGGGCGTTTCATCGGCGGTTCGCGCACGTGCTCGTGGACGAATACCAGGACATCAACGAAGTGCAGGACGCGATCCTCACGCTCATCAGCCGCGAGTGCGTGAAGGACGAGCCGGGCGTCGTCCCGAATTTCTTCTGCGTGGGCGACGTCAAGCAGAGCATTTACCGCTTTCGCCTCGCCGAGCCCAAGAGGTTTCTCGATAGGCAGGAAGACTACCGCCTGCCGGGCGGCCACGGCCAGGTGATCGACTTGCAGGCCAACTTCCGCAGCCGCGACCCGCTGCTGGAGGCGATCAACAGCGTCTTCCACCGGCTGATGACCCGGCAGGCGGCGGACATCGAATACGACGAGACGCAGCGCCTTCACGGCCGGGCCGGTTACCCCGCGCCGGCCGGCCCCTCCCACTTTCCCGGCGCACCGATCGACCTGCATCTTCTTCCCCAGAGACTTCCCGACCCGGGTGAAGAATCGTCTGAGTCGCCCGACGAGGGCGACGATCAGGAACTCGACCGCACCGGCCGCGAGGCAATCCTCGTCGCCAATGAAATCCGCCGGCTGCTCGGCCGCGATGGCGCTGCGCCGATGCAAGTGATGGAACGAAACGACGCCGGAGGCATGCGGCCACGGCCCATCGGCCCGCGCGACATCGTGATCCTCCTCCGCTCCATGAAGTTCAAGGCCGGCCAGTTCGCCCAAGTGCTCCGCGGGTTTGGCATCCCCGTCCACAGCGACAGTGGCGGCGACTTTTTCCAGGCGACCGAAGTGCGCGACATGCTCGCGCTCCTCTCCCTCCTCGACAACCGACGGCAGGACCTCCCCCTTGCCGCGGTGCTCCGCAGCCCGCTGGGCCGCCTGCCCCACGCCGAGACGGAACTTGCGAAAATCCGGCTGGCGTTTCCCTCGGAGTCAATCGCCTTCCACGAAGCCGCCATCCGCTACGCCGACGAGAAATCCGACGACCCGCTGGCCGCGAAGCTAAGCGAATTCTTCGCACGCCTCTCGACCTGGCGCGACGCCGCCCAGCGCCGGCCGCTGGCGGAAGTGATCTGGACGATCTATCACCAGACCGGCTACCTGGCCTTCGTCGCCGGCCTGCGCAATGGCGAGCAGCGCGTCGCGAACCTCATGGAGCTTTACCAGCGCGCTGGACAGTTCGGCCGGTTTCAGGAGCGGGGCCTTTCGCGCTTCCTGCGATTCCTCGGGCAGCTCGAAGAAGAGTCGGACATATCCCAGCCGTCGCTCGCATCGCACGCCGAGAATGCGGTGCGAATTATGAGCATCCACCGCTCCAAGGGGCTGGAATTTCCGGTGGTGATCCTTCCTGATTTGGGCAAGGCGATCAACATGCAGGACTGCCGGGGGTCGATTCTCCTCGACCGCTCGGCGGGACTTGGCATGGCGGTGGTCGATGAGGAAAAGCAGTGCCGCTATCCGTCGCTGGCGCAGTCGATCGTGCAGGCGCGCCTGCGGCAGCAATCGCTGGCCGAGGAATTGC
Source organism: Phycisphaerales bacterium (assembly GCA_028288775.1). Taxonomy (GTDB): domain Bacteria; phylum Planctomycetota; class Phycisphaerae; order Tepidisphaerales; family Tepidisphaeraceae; genus RYN-428. The sequence continues at coordinate 5,972 of JAQGHP010000283.1, forward strand.
GCGTGCTCTACGTCGCAATGACCCGCGCGCGGGAGCACCTGATTCTCGTAGGCACGTGCGAAGAGAAGACGGTGCAAAAGTGGGAATCGCTTTGGCGCGGCCACGCCGGCCCGATGCCCGCCGACATGGTGCTGGGCGTGCGGTCGATGCTCGACTGGATCGGTCCCGTCTCCGTGGCAACGATGGGCGAACCGCATGACGTCTTCCGCACCATCCGCCACGCGGCAGAGCAGGTTGCGGAATGGCGAAGCCCCGCCGAGGCCCGGCAGAAATTGACGCCCGCCCAAATTGCGATGGCCCGGCTCGATCCCCTTCCCGAGCCGCCGGCGTTGAGCGAAGAAGCCCGCGGGGCAATTGACCGGGTTGCGTTCCAGTACCCTTTCGCCACGTACAGCGCGCTGCCCGGGGCGCGATCGGTAACTGGGCTGCACAAAGCGCCGGCGACACCATCACGAGCAGACGGGCTAGCGACGCCCGCCCCCGCCGGGAGCGCGCTGGCGCGACCCCGGTTTTTGCTTGAGGCCGCAGCCCCCTCCGCCGCCGACCGCGGGACCGCGACGCACTTGGCGCTGGAGCATTTGAACTTCGCGGGCCCCTGCGATCGCGAGGACGTCGCCGCTGAAATCGTGCGCATGACGGATGGACGCCTCATGACCCCCGCGCAGGCGAAGATGGTGGACGTCGGGGCGATCGTCTGGTTGATGCAATCCGGGGCCGGTGACTTGTTGCGTCGCACTGGCGGAGCGGTGCGCCGCGAAATCACCGTGAATTTCCCCGCCGACCGCGCCCTCCTCCCCGGCGAAGCCCTGCCCGATCCGCTCGACCGCACGATGGTCCGCGGCCGCCTGGATGTGTTGGTTACCGGCCCCGAGGGCGCTACCATTTTCGATTACAAGACGGACGACGTTTCAGCGGCGACCGTCCCCCTGCGGGCCGAAGTGTATCGTCCGCAACTGCTGGCTTACCGCGATGCGATCGAGAAGATCACGGGCACGCCGGTGACGCGGATCTGGCTGGTGTTCCTTACGCCGCGGGTGCTTTTCCCGCTCGATGTGTAGTGGACGCGATGGACGATCTTCCCGACATTCGCCTCATCGCCATCGATCTCGATGGCACGCTGATCGATTCCCGCAAGCGCGTGAGCGACCGGACGGTGCAGGCGCTGGGCTGCCTGCGGCCGGGGGTGCGCGTAGTGATCGCCTCGGCCCGTCCGCCGCGAAGCGTGCGGCACATTTATCGGTCGCTCGCCCTCGACACCTGGCAGATCAATTACAACGGGGCGCTGGTCTGGGACGAGCCCGGTAATCGAGTGGTGATGCATACCCCGATGGAAGGCGCTTTGGCCCGACGGATCATTGACGAGGCACGCGGGCACTTCCCCCACGTGCTCGTGAGCTGCGAAATTCTCGACCGCTGGCACACCGATCGGTTCGACCCCTCCTACACCACCGAGACCGGAAAACTGTTCGCGCCCGACGTGGTTGCGCCGGTGGAGCAATTCTGCGATCAGCCGATCACGAAACTTATGCTTCTGGGCGACGTCCCCATGATCTCCCGATTGCAATCACTCCTGTCGCAATACAGCGAGATTTCCGTGATACGCAGCGATCCCGATCTGCTCCAGATCATGCACCCTACCGCGAGCAAGGCCGCCGCCCTGAGGTTCGTCGCGGCACACCACGGCGTCCCCATGCAAAACGTAATGGCCATCGGCGACGCCGCCAACGACATTCCCATGCTCGAGGCCGCCGGGGTAGCCATCGCCATGGACAATGCGGACGCCCGGGTAAAGGCGGTCGCCCACTGGGTCGCCCCGTCCAACGACGATCACGGGGTGCATGCTACGTTGGAGAAATATGGGCTGTGCAGGTCGTAGAGGTGAGCCTCCATCGCAAATTTCCCATCCGTCCCTAGAATGCCCTTATGCCTCTTCCGTACCTTACGCGCGATTTTCCCGGCATCGGCGGCGTCATCAAGCAGCGGGCCGAAGACTTTTTTGTGCAGGAGATCCCCCTTTACGACCCCTGCGGCGAGGGCGAGCACGTCTATTGCGAAATCCAGAAGGTCGGCACGACCACCTTCCAGGCGATCGACCGCATTGCCGCGGCGTTGCGCGTTTATCCGCGCGAAATCGGCTACGCCGGGCTCAAGGACTCGCAGGCGGTCGCCCGCCAGTCGTTCTCCATTCCGGGGACGACGCCCGAGGCCGTCATGGGGTTGAAGCTGCCGGGAATCACCATTCTTTGGGCGATCCGCCACGGCAACAAGCTCCGGCTCGGGCACCTCGCGGGCAACCGCTTCGCCGTCAAAATCCGGGACGTGCAGCCGACGGACGTGGTGAAAATCCAGCCGCTTTTGCCCATGCTGGAAAAACGCGGCATGCCCAACTATTTCGGCGAGCAGCGGTTCGGCAACCGGGGGGACAACGATCTTCTGGGCGCCGCCCTCGTACGCGGCGATTCGCGTGAGATGCTCCGCCTGTTGATCGGCAATCCGATGCCCGGGGTGGATGATGCGCAGACGACCGCCGCCCGCATGGCCTTTGATCGTCAGGACCTCGACACCGCGATGCGCATCTACCCCCGCCGACACGGGATGGAGCGGCAGATGCTCGCCCGCCTCATCAAGACACACCGGCCTTCGGGCGCGATGTGGCTGGTGGACCGCAAGCTGCGTCGGCTATGGGTTTCGGCCCTCCAATCACGCGTATTCAACGAAGTGGTTGCAAAGCGCATCGATGCATTGGATACGCTGCTCCAGGGCGATCTGGCGTGGAAGCACGACAGCGGCGCGGTCTTTCTCGTGGAGAAGCCCGAAGTCGAGCAGCCGCGTTGCGCGGCGTTTGAGGTAAGCCCCACTGGCCCGCTGGTGGGCTACCGAATGACGCTGCCCGAGGGGGAGCCGCTGGCGACGGAGCAGGCGCAGTTCGCCGCGTTCAACCTCAAGCCCGCCGACTTCCGTCGGACGGACGGCCTGAAGGTAAAGGGCGCCCGCCGCCCGCTCCGCGTGCAGCCCAGGGACCTGAACCTTGCCGGCGGAGTGGACGAGCACGGCGCGCACGTCACGGTTGCCTTCACTCTCCCGCCCGGTTCGTTCGCCACAGTGCTGCTCCGCGAGATCATGAAGCCGCCTGAGCAGGAGTTGCCTGAGGCCGCTGCCGAAGAGGTCGAGGAGCCGGCGGCCGTCGAGGAATGACCCGTAATAGGAATCCCGGGCACATTTGATTCTATTCTGAGGAGCCGATGTACGTTCGCACGGAAGTCCGCAAATCCACCATTTTCGGCCAGGGGCTTTTCGCACTGGAAGCGATCAAACGCGGGAAGATCGTTTGCTTTTTTCCCATCGGCGCACAGGTCATCACCGAAGGGCGATTCCTTCAGGCGGTGCGCGAG
>JAQGHP010000339.1 GCA_028288775.1 Phycisphaerales bacterium
AATACCCGTTCGGGCTCGCGCGTTTATAGGCTACGGGCACTTCGAGGAGAAAATCGAGCCGTCCATAGTTTCAATCTTGCTCATTCCTCGGCGGGGTTTGTCGTGGCGCCCGCGGGGCGGGTGGAGGGTTTGGGGGCGGGGGGGCGTTTGCCGGATTTGAGGTCGTCGAGCAGCGCGAGGATTACGTCGGCGGGGAGGACGTAGCTTTCGACGCGGCCGGCGCGGGCGATGTTAATGCCGATGGCTTTGCCGTCGAGGGTGACGAGGGGGCCGCCGCATTGGGCGGGGGTGAGGACGGTGTCGTGCTGCAGGACGGCGGGGAAGTTGGAATTGCGCTCGCTGAGCGCGCCGCCCATGCGGTTCATCGCGTCTTCGCGGGCCTCGGGGCCTAGGCCGCCGGCGAGCTTGGCCGTGATCTCCATTTTCTTTTCGCCCCGGCGGAAGGTGACGGAAACCTCATGGCCCGGGGGGAATTTGCGGACGATCGTGACCAGCGCCTCGCGGTTATCGACCGCGGTTCCGTTGATTTCGGTAATGATGTCATCCACCCGAACCCCGGCCTTCTCGGCGGGGCTGTCGGGAAGGACCTGCATGACCTTCGCGCCGTGACCATCCGCATCCGCCAGCGCGACGCCTAGCTTGCCGCTGCGACCGGGGATTTTTCTGCGGCCGACGCTTAACACGCCCACCGCCACGGGCACGTTAGTCGTGCCGACCGTGGCGACCCACTGGCCGACCTGCGCCTTGGTGGCATCGCCCCAGGTGATGGGCGTGAGGTCTTTCACGTCTACCTTGAGAAGGGCGAGGTCGTCTTCCTCGGCGATGCCAACGATTTTCGCATCGACCGTTCGACCGCCGGGGATTATGCAGGTGATGGCCCCGGGTAGTTCGCTGGCCTTGGTGATGATCCATCCGTCGTCGCTGATGACCGTCCCGAAGGCGGCGTCCTTGCCGTCGGACTTGAGGGTGACGGTGCTGTGGGAAGCGTCCGTGACGACGTCGCGAAAGGCGGACTTCACGCCGCCGGTATTGCGGGCGCGCTCGCGGTCTGAGCCGCGGATGCGCTGGGCGGAAGCGGGGATTGCCGTCGCGAGCAAGATGGGGATCGTAATTGCCGCGCGGCACGAGTTATGAAACAACCGTCGGTTCATAGATCCGTTTCCTGGTTCACATCAGCTTAACTGGCACAAAGGGCACAGAGTCCACAAAGAGCACAGAGAGGAAAGCTCAACCCGAAACTCTGATTTTGTTCCCTCTCCCTCGTACTCGGGGGAGAGGGTTAGGGTGAGGGGCGGAACGTTGAATTGCGCATTCATTGCAGAATACGCCTCTTTACGCCCGGCCCCTCACCCCTGCCCTCTCCCCCGAGTACGGGGGAGAGGAAGTTCCAATCCGGAATCAAAAAACGCTTGTGAAATTCTGTTCCTTTGTGCTCTTTGTTCTCTGTGTCAAATTAATCGTCTACCCCGGCTGGCGTTTGGCAAGCGTGGCCTTGATGTCCTTGGTTTCTTCGCCGCGGAGGACGTGGAGCGTGACCTCGTCGCCGGGCTTGTGGCCCAGGAGCATAAGGGCGAGGCCCTCCAGGCCTTTGACGGGGCGGCCGTCGAGGGTCGTGATGACGTCGCCTACCTTGAGTCCGGCCTTTTCGGCGGGGCTGTCCGGGCTGATGGCGGTGACGGCGCAGCCTTTCTCGTTGGACTCTCCCGCGACGCCAAGCATTGGGCCGCGGGCGGCCATGATGCCGGTGGGCTGGCCCCAGGCCTCGCCCTTGGCGAGGCGATCCCAGGTTTCGGTAAAGGTGTCGATGGGAACATCAAGATTGGCGAGGGTGGAGGCGCCGATGCGGCTATGGATGCCGATGAGGTTGCCGTCGAGGTCGAGTAGCGGCCCGCCGGAATCTCCGCCGACGAGCGTGCAGTCGCTGTCGATGACGTTGCCGTTGATCGTGAGCACGCGGCCCAGCCGCAGGACTGGCGGGCGGTCGCTGTGATATCCGCCGGGATGGCCCAGGGCGAGCACCCATTGCCCGGGCTTGACGTCCGCGGACTTGCCGGTGGGGACGAAGGGCCAGTCGCCGGGCTCGGTGATCTTGATCATTCCCGAATCGATGCCGTAGTTGATGCCAAGCGTCTTGGCCCGCACTCGCCTGCCGCTGGCGAGGATGAGGATCACGTTTTGCCCCGGCGTGGCGGCGACGTGGCCGGCGGTCAACACGTAGCCGTCTTTGCTGACGATGACGCCGCTGCCTTGTGCTGCGCCGAGCATGACGCCGACGGTGGCGGGCGTGGCTTTCTTTACCACTTCCTGCACCTCGCGCTCGATAGCGCGGAGGTCCTTGACGCTATGCGGGATGCCCAGCGCGGGCCGCGTGGTGGGAAGGGGGACGGCGATCTTGGCGGGCGGCGTTTCGACGGCCGGGCGCGTGGCGGGTTCGTCGGCGAGACAGAAGCCCGGCACAAGGCACAGCACGAGCGACAGAAGCGCCAGCGAATGACCGGGAAATTTGAGGAACCGATCCCGCATATTGGGCATGGTCAGTCATCCTTGCTGAGTATTACCGGCCGAAAGTCAAAAGGGCATATTCAAGAAAGTATAACGCCGGAGCGAACGGAACATTTCATCCGCCGGCGCAATGGCGGGGACGGAGTTCGAAATTACATCTAAAATGACCGCGCACTCTTCGTAAATCGTGGTGCAGGCTTTGGGCCTGCGCCTGCAGCCTAAAAGGCTGCACCACAAGCGCACACGTTCAACCTTGACTGCCAGGGATTATACGCTCCAAACGGCTGATCGCCCGGCCAAGATTCTGGCGGGCCGGCGCTTCGAACCGCGACCGGAACGCCGCGGTCGAGAAGAGGTTGGGGCGCGCGAGAAATCTTCGCAAGACGGCGGTTCGGCCGTGGCGAAACGCGTCATCCGGCACGTGGGCGTATTCGGCGCGGATCGCCTTCTCGTACGCGTCGAACTCCTCCCATGGCCGGCCGAGGATCGAGAGATCGATGTCCACGAGTAGCCGCTCGTCGTCGTCCAAGGGCGTCGCGCGGTGCGTGGTGGCTTTTATGAGGCCGACGACGCGGGTTGTCGTCGCGGCGGCCACCCCCGCGTCCGCGAGGGCCTGCGCGGCAAGGTCGGCCGACCGCACTTCGTTGTCGTGCCGTTCGGGATCGTAGACCGCGTCGTGGAACCAGATCGCCAGCTCCATCGCATCGGGAGCCGTCGCCAGACCGCGCGCGGAATCGAGCTCCTGCAAGCACTGAACGATGTGGTGAAGATTGTGGTAATGACGGCCGGGCAATTCGTAGGCAAGAAGAAGGGGATTCACATCCGGTACGCGGCCCGGTTCCGTGCCCAGACGACGCCAGAGGGTGCGCCACCGCGCGTCGAGCCCTCCTCGATCACATTTTGGATGATCGGCCGCTGCAATCTGTTCACTGTGGTCGCTGACCGCCCCCTGCGCGGAGGGAAATTTCTCATGAAAAAGCTGGCAGACTGGCCCCGGCACGTATTTGGGCAGGATGTCGGGCCAGCCCTCGGGACCCACGAGGCCTTTGACGAAGCTCGAGCTCACCTCCACGAGGTGCCTGGGCGGAATGAGCAGGACGGTTTGAATCTGCTCGTCGAACTCGGCGTTTACGTACCGCATACCGCGTTCGTACCCGTAATCCTGCTCGTTGCGGACGCCGCGGAGAATGAAGTTCGCCTGCACCTGGCGGGCGTAGCGAACGAGGAACAAATTCTCAAAGGTGTCGACGCGGACGTTGGGGAATTTCGACGTCACGGAGCGCAAAACGTCGAGCCGTTCTTGCAACGAGAACAGATGGCGTTTGTCGGGGTTGACTCCGATGGCGACGATCAGTTCATCGAAGAGGAGGCTTCCCTGCTCGACCATCCAGAGGTGGCCGAAGGTGATGGGGTCAAAACTACCGGCATAGACGCCTCGCCGCATGGAGCTGCAATCATCCTTGCGTGTTGCGCGCCGGTCAATGGGATGGGCTGCCGATTGACTGCCTTGGTGGCGAAAGTAACATACCCGCACCCCATGACAGAGAAAGCGCTTGAGCCCGCCGGCCGCAGGTTACGACGCGATCCCGGGGAGAAATCCGCCTCTCAGCCGTACGGCCTTGTCCCCATCTATGCGACGTCAGCAAGGAAATTTGCGCTCGTCTGGATCATCACGATCGCACTGTGCTTTCCCGTGTATGGGATTACCGCGGCGATGTGGGTGACCTACGACGCCAAGCCCGAGCCGGCGTGGATCAATTCCATGATCCATCAGAAGGACGTGATGCTCGACCGCCGGGCAAAGAAGGGGCATCGGCTGATCATCGTCGGCGGATCGAACGCGCTCTTCGGGATCGACGGCGAACTCATCGAACGCAAGCTGCACGTACCCACTGTCAACTACGGCCTGCATGCCGGACTACCCTTCAGGTACATGCTGCATCGCGTCAGCAAGAAGATGCAGCCAGGCGATACGGTCCTGTTGGACCCGGAATACGACCTGTGGGCCGACGGCAGCCGCTATCTTCCGGGCGCCCCATTTGAGTATATCTTCACCTATGACAAGCGCTATCTGCTCGACATGCCGCTCCCGAAGGCGGCGAGCATGATCGCGTCGATCCCCCTCGCCGACTGGAAGTTCGAAAAGCGGGGGCACCACGAATTCGAGAACCTTCAGGCCACGGCAGGATACAACGTCGGTTCCATGAGCCGCAGCGGCGATATCCGCGTCGAAGTCGGATATCACCCGCAAATCGTCACCCAGTACCCGTTCCCCTGGGACCACGACGCGGGCGGACTTATCGCACTGCGTGCCTTCGGCGCGGAGGCGAAGGCCAAGGGCGTACGCGTGCTGCTGACCTGGCCGAACTATGCGCGCCCTGTACCTGATATCCCTCCGCAAGACAAGGTGCCGCCCGACTGGTTCTCCCGGCAATTGGCGGAAGACGGCGTCACCGTCCTGAATAAACCCACGGACACGTCGTTCCCGAACGAGTGGTTCATGGATTCCTATTACCACGTGAACCAATGCTGTCGGCGAGTACGCACGGAGGAACTGATCGCGCTCCTTCGCCCACAATTCGGACTGCCGCCCGTTCCGCAAAAGCCCACCGGGATTTTCCTGGTCGCCGGCACGCAGCATCATTTGACGGACGGCAATCTCTTTGCCGATGATCCGGGCGTCCGCTTTCGTTACCTTCGGACGGAAGACCCCACCGGCCTGCCCGCCCTCACGCCGGCGCAGGTGGCCGGGCTGGTCAGGGAGGGAATGCCGGTCTACACCGATTCGGAGGAGGCCGGGAAACTGCTGGCAACCGCCGGCCTGGGCCAGCAGATTTCCGCCACGAACCGGGTCACCATCGCGCAATGGTTCGCGAAGTATCCGCAGCACATTTTCTGCCTGGCGACTCCTCCCGATCATCCGCTCGACCCGATGTGGAAGGGCGTCTTGCCGCCGGAGGTGTATAAGCATTTGGCCGTGGACGCGCCGATGGGGATCGTGTTCGGCTCCGGTCGATACGCCTCTCACAAATACATCATCTCCAACAAGCGGGATGCCTACCTTCAGACGAGCCTTGCAACGGTTTTCCATCAGCCGAAGATGTTGCCGACGTGGGTCGATGCGCACGCCTGGGCACGGGACGGCGGGGGACCGCTGGCAATCATCTGGGTGGATTACGGCGAATTCGTCAGAATCACGCGCGGGATTGCCGTCTGTGTAATCGATCCGGGCATCGGGTCGGTGATCGAGACGGTGACGTTTGGACAAGGGCCCGACGTGGAAACCTGGCGCCGCTACCGCGTGGTGGAATCCGCCCCCGCCTCCCAACCGTAAGTACCTCCCCCTTGAAAGGGTGGATTTGCTCTACAACAGCTTTCAATTTCTCTTCATCTTCCTTCCCGCATGCCTGCTGATTTACTTCGTGGCCGCCCGGGTTTCGGGACGGCTGGCCAGCGCGCTGCTGATGGCGATGTCGTTCGTCTTCTATGCGTGGGATTACGTCGTCGTGGTCGCGAATCGCCTTTGGATATGGCTCGGCCACGTGGCTTTGCAGACGACATCCACCGACCTTCAGGCGGCGGACTCCCTGCGCAACCTGCGCGTCATCGCCTTCAGCATCGTGTTCAATTTCGCCCTGGGCCTGCTCCTGCGTCGGCGGGCGCGGGGGGACCGCTTCGCCTACGCGGTGCTGTGCGTCGGAGTGATCGGCAACGTCCTGGCGCTGGCGTATTTCAAGTATGCCAACTTCCTGCTCGAGAACCTCGCCGCCCTCACGGGACACACCGCGACGCACCTGAATATCATCTTGCCGCTGGGCATCTCATTTTTCACCTTCACGCAGATCGCATTCCTGGTAGATGCTTATCGGGGGAAGGCGAAGGAACTGGGGTTCTTCCGGTACGGCTTGTTCGTGGCATTTTTTCCGCACCTGATCGCCGGGCCGATCGTGCATCATTCCGAGCTGATGCCGCAGTTCGCGTCGAAGGGGGCCAAGCGGTGGAACCCGTCGAACGTGAACATAGGCATCGCGTTCCTGTCGCTCGGGCTGTTCAAGAAGATCATCATCGCCGACGCCTGCGCCCCCTGGGCCAATCAGGTGTTCGATGCAATCGGCCCTTTCCCGGCAGAATTCGCCTGGCGCGGGGCGATCGCCTACACCATGCAACTCTATTTCGATTTCTCGGGGTACAGCGACATGGCCATCGGGCTGGCGATGCTCTTCAACATCCGCCTGCCCGACAACTTCGACAGCCCCTACAAATCCGTCAGCATCGCGGACTTCTGGCGGCGCTGGCACGTGACGCTCTCGCGCTTCCTTCGCGATTACCTCTACATTCCGCTGGGCGGCAATCGGAAGGGCGAACCACGTCGGCAGGTCAACTTGATTCTGACCATGTTGATCGGCGGAATCTGGCACGGCGCGGGATGGACGTTCGCCATCTGGGGCCTCTATCACGGCGTGCTGCTGATGGTGAACCACACCTGGGCGCGCACCAAAATATCACTGCCCGCCCTCATCTACCGGCCGCTGACATTCGTAGCGGTGGTCGCCGGGTGGGTGGT